>CAYGVF010000081.1:0-1637 GCA_964353285.1 uncultured Candidatus Saccharibacteria bacterium
AAAGTTTTAGATGAAAGAAGAAAAAAACTCAGAGATTATTTTTTAAAAAAATATAATCTTGTTGGGTATTGTCCGATCAGGGAAAAAAGTATTCTGTATAGATTTATCAAGGATTTAAAAAGGCGGGGAAAAAAAATTAAAGAATTAATGCCGAACTTTATAGAGCTGGAAACCTCTACTTTTTGTAATCGAAGATGTTCTTGGTGTCCGAACAGTAAATATGAAAGAGGTCGGCTAAAAAAATTCATTTCCCCAAGTTTATTTATAAAGATAATCGACGATTTAAAGAATACTAATTATGATGGCCAATTAGCCCTGCATAATTACAATGAACCGTTATTAGACCCAAACTTATACAAATATCTGGGCATAATCAAGGCAGAATTACCCGCCGTAAAAATAATTATTTTTACAAATGGTGATTATCTAGGAACAGAAGAATTGAACAATCTTAACAGGGGAGGCGTTTCAACTATTTACGTTTCCCTACATGATGCGATAGGAAAGGATAATTATAAGGAAATAATGTTAAATCGTCTAAAAAAAATCGGCAAAGAAAATTGTAGACCAAAAGACGTTTCTGATGTTTTCGGGAAAAAATATAAGATTGATTGGTCCGGAATGGATGTGGTATTTTATATTCCATTACCAAGAATGATGACAACCAGAGGCGGAATTGTAAAAATGCCCAAACATGATCATAAAAACTCTTTCTGTTTCCTCCCTTTTTCTTCAAGTGCCATTGATTACGAGGGCAATATGAAAATTTGTTGCGAAATATACCCACAAAACTATTTGCATAAAAAAATCGGATTAATAGGAAATTTAAGAAACAGTTCTTTTTATGATTTATGGTTTTCTGAAAAATACAATCATTTAAGAAAGAGTTTTTTGGCGAACAATCTTAAAAATCATATATGTTTGAATTGTTTAAAGAACAATGTGAATATTGATAAAAAAAGAATTTTGGGATGGAAAGAATTTTTGATGAATAAAGAAAATACTTTATGGAAATACACGAATTAGATTTACATATTACCAATAAATGTAATTTAAGGTGCAGACATTGTGTTTTTTCTTCCGGAGAAAGATTATTGTCGGAAATGAATCTTAAAGAAATCTCCGGGCTCCTCGAGGAATTTTCAAAAATTGCTTTACACAAGGGAACGGTTAATTTGTTTGGAGGAGAGGCTTTGCTAAGGAAAGACATTTTTGACATTATTAAAAAAGCAAAAGCAGAAGGCTTGTCGGTTGGTATTACCACAAATTGTCACATACCGAAAAAAATAATAGGAAAACTTATAAAAACTGGAATCAACAGATTAACCTCTGATCTTGATGGGGCGCTTCCGGAAACACACGACTGGTTGAGAAAAATGGAAGGCAATTTTAAAGAGGTTGTTGCGACTCTTAAGAGATTTATTGCCGAAGGCATATTCACGACAGTTAATTCTGTTCTGCATAAAGATAATATATGTCAGGTGATTTCGATATTGGAATTATGCAAGATAATCGGCGTTGATGGGTTGGCGTTTTATTATCTGACACCTACGGGACGCGGAGTCAATTTAGCAGACAAAATTATTGATTCAAATAAATGGCTTGAAACAAAGAACATAGTTTTAAATTGGATAAAA
>CAYGVF010000082.1:0-1963 GCA_964353285.1 uncultured Candidatus Saccharibacteria bacterium
CCGGTGATCGGCCGCGGGAAGCGAAGTAGTAATGCTTTGGTCATTGGCTGTATCCATGGCCGAACCATCCCACAGTACACAATTCAAATCCCCGCTATTATCGGAAAAGACAATCAAAATATCGTCCGTGCCGGGTCGAGGAGCCATTCTAATCCAGTGCACATCGCCAGCAGCTGCACCCGGCGTATAAACATAGGATTCGCTGGCTACCCAGGAACTGCCGTCCCAAACTTTGTAAGAAAGCGAGGCGTCGGCTGCTGCAGCAGTATCTTCATAAACTATTAATAGATCGCCAGTTGTTTCTTCGTAAGCAAGATCAAACGCTTCATACCAGTTTTCGTTTCCTACATCAACCAGATTGGTGGTAAAATCGCCATTTGTGGGCGCGCCTGTGCCATCTACCCAGCTTACGCCGTTCCAAATCTGAACATCCAGATGAACGTCGGTTGTATCATAGGCCATTGCTGCGTAAGCATATTCATTGCGATTCGGGGCATTAACTACTCTGGCACGAATTATTTCTCCGTGATTGGCTTCTGCAGCTTGTAAACTGCTAGAAGCTGCGCTTAAATCGCTCCCGTTCCAGGTCCGATATAGCGGAGTAAGACTACCATCCTCGCCATAAACTATCATTCCGTTTGAGCCGGGTGAGTCGGCCGCAATCTGCCACTGCCTCGTTTCCTGCCAATTGCCGATTTTCAATGGTCCTAAAAAGTAAAAATACGGGCTGATATTTGGAGCTTTGAAAGAATATTTAAATTCATAAATTTTATCTTCTTTAAAATCAACCAGCCAGGTAATTTTCTTGGTGTAATTCTCCATTATCGGTTCTTGCCTTGAAATGCCGTTACCAATTACTGCAAAAGTCATTGGCACAATCTCAATAATTTCTCCTTGAAAATCCTGATTAGCTTTGATTTTTATGGTCATTTCATAATCAGCCGGCGGATAAATTCTTGTTGGCCCGATTCTCTCAATTTCAAAAGGAATTGACTCACGCACTTCAAAATAGTCAATAATTTCGTAGCCATTATCAAGATTGGTCAGTTTCATTTCGTATTTACCGGTGCCATTTACCTGATAATGGGCAAAATAATCAGGAACATCAATCACATTATCCGGGCCGCACTCCCCGCTTTTCTGAACTTCGGGATAGATTTTTTCGCCCCTGGGAACAGTAATTTCTAATTCTAAATTTGAATCGCAGATAGTATGACCGTCATCTTTTAATGATGCAAATTGCAAATAAGCGTTTTCTCCGGATAGATAAATTGATTTATTGGTATTGATTGCCAAAACCCCCCATCTGAAATCTTGTTCTTGGGTATAGGTTTTGTCGCCATCCTTGATTTCAAATTTCATTTTATACTTCCCGGGTCTTAATTCCTGCTGAAATTTGGAATGGTCCAGGTCAACGGCAAATTTTCCGCTTGATTCCTGCTTAATTTGCGGATTAAGACCATTTACTTCTTCGCCTTCGGCATTTACGACTTTGACTGTGGCACTGATTTCTTTATCTCCACTGCCTAAAATACCAATAATACCGGCAAATAATCTGCTGAAAATATTCGTCTGTTTTTTGTAAATAAAAACAAATTGCGGAGTTTCATCGGATTGAAATACGCTTTGGGCAGAAACAATTTTAATTGCCGAGCCGCCGGATAAAGAAGTAGTTATTGCACCAATTAAAAACACGGCAACCACCAATGCCAAAAAAGCGCCAATAATGATTGGGGTTCTTTTTGTTTTCAGTAATTTTTTGAGTTTTTTAGACATAAAATTTTAATCTCTAAATCCTAATTTCTAATCTCTAAATAATTTCAAAACCCAAAACCCAAAATACTAAATCTCTAAACCCTAAATCCTAATCTCTAAATTATTTATTTTGAATTTTGATATTTGATATTAGAGATTGTTTAGAGATTCGAGATTAGAGATTAGAGATTTCTCGGCTAATGGCCGA
>CAYGVF010000083.1:0-9156 GCA_964353285.1 uncultured Candidatus Saccharibacteria bacterium
TTCCATATATTGAGGATAGAATGTTTTATAAAAAAACGGGGCAAGAATAATATAGATTATAATTACTCCCAAAATCAGGATACTTGCCTTAAGAATCTTTTTGGGAAGATTTTTTTTAATTTCCTCGTTGGATCTTACGGAAAGTTTCGGAAAAGCAAGCTCTTGAATGCTTTCAATGGGCATTTCCATGTATTGAACAGGTAAAACAGAAAAAGAATAGATAGCCAATTGTATCGGACCAACGAAATGGAATAAAAGCACTTTATCGATTTCCTTGGCAACAAGACCTATAATTCCCATGAGACTAAGATGCTTTCCGTAGGCAATGGTTTCCGGGTCATCTATATTATTTGGCTTTATTTTTTTAAGCGTCCAAAAAAGGAACAAAGTTCTCAAAAAACTGTACGACAAAAAATAAACAAGAACCAAAATAATGAGATTTTTTGTAAGAAACAGGGCAACAATAATCAGGGCAGTAGATATAATTTGAATTACGGTCGTGTATGCTACTCTTTTCCCGAATAATTGTTTACCGGTTAAGTAAAACTGATAAGCTTCCCCGCTTTTGAAAAACGGCAAGAAAAAAGCTATAATTAAAAAGGAAACAACGAATTCGATATTTCCCTGAGACCAAAAATAACAGGCAACTGCAATAGAGGCAAGACTCCCCAGCAAGCTCCATTTTAGTTTTGTTTTAAAACCCTTAATAAAAACGCCGTCAAAACCCTTGGCTACCGCTCGAATAATCGCATCGTTTATACCCTGGAGAGAGGATATGGCAAGAATGGCAAAGATTGAAAGAATATATCTGTATTGGCCATAAACCTCTTTTGGCAAAAGACGGGCAAAAGCGATTGATAAAAGGAAACCGGCTGCCATACTGATGATGTTTCCGATTGTCAAATAGGAACCGTATTTAAAAACATAGACATTGTCGGTTCCGGTGAATTTTTGGGAACCGATGAGAAATTTATAAAACGAGGTCTTTATTTTGCCGAACATGAAAAAGAAATATTTAATAATAATTTTTATAATTTTTGTTGTTTCAACAGCTGTTCGCTATTGGCCCGTTTTCCACAAGGGATTTTCTTATAATATTACATTTGAAAATCTGATTTTAGCCAGAAATTTGAGTCTGACGGGCGAATACAAAATAGATAACGAGAAAAACGTTATTTTATCCTCGGAAACGATAAAAGAAAAGGGGATTGAATCAAAAATAGGTAATAAGGGGGTTCCGATATTATACAGTAAAGTTTTTGATTTTTTTGGTTTTAATCAAACAATTCCTCTGTATGTTTCCTTGTTTCTGTACGGGATTGTCAGCGTGCTGTTGTTTCTGCTTGTTTTAAAATTGTTTAATGTCTGGGTTGCCTTGATATTTAGTTTTATTGATATTTTTTCTCCTCTTGTCCTTCAGCACTCGATTACGGCCGGCTTCTACGAATGGGGGATTTTATTTTTGACGATTGCCCTTTTGATTTATCTCTGGAAAGAAAAGCCAAACCTGATTAAATTGTTTCTGGTTGGTTTGTTTCTTGCCCTTGCTTCTTTGGCTCGTAATTCATTCGCGATTATTCCCATTGTTTTTGTTGTTTACGATTTCTGGAACAACAAGTCAATCAAAAGAGCAGCCATATTTATTTTGCCAATTTTGATTGTTGGAATCGCATATCTGGGGCCGGACCTGGCGAAGAAAGGAACAATCGAAAATTACTACGCAAACTATTTTTACGTTGTAAATTTCCAGGAAACAACAAATGATTATCTGCATGTTTTTCCGGATTCCTATACTTGGCATTTCGAGAGAGATACCTACATTAAAAGCGTTGAGGGCACGACCAATTATGATTATATTCAATATTTTTCGCAATATGGTTATCCGGTTTCTTTAAAAAATAAGATTCTGATGTATTGGGCCTCGATTAAGTCTTACCCCAAAGGATTATTTGTTCAGACGACTATCGGTGGTCCTTTTTTGGTTTTTTTGCTTGTTTTGGGCGGCTTTTATTTAAACGAAAAGAACAAGAAGCTTTTACGATTATTTGTTTTGTGGACCGGATTTTTGTATATGTTTTTGATTATTGCGAAAAGCAATCATTGGGGGCATTTTATATCTTTGCAGCTTCCCTTGTTTTTGTTGATTTCGCTGGGAATCTATTGGATTATCGGTCTTATCCTAAAGCAGAACATCAGACTAAGATTCAAATATTTATTAGTTTTCGGCTTTGTTTTTGTTCTGTTTATTCATCTGGTCCAATCGGATAAATGGGTATTTCATGAGAATTATCTGTATACAAATGTGGAGCAAATTCTTGCGTTGGTCGATTCCGTTGAAAAAGCGAAAGACACAATGGACAAAAAAACGGATGTAATCGCGGTCGGCTTCCAGACGCAGGCAGCCACGGTTATCAATTGGTATACCGATTTTAGTTCTGTTTATTTCGATTCGGAAACAGTCAAAAAGCTATTAAAAGAAAAAAAACTTCAATGGGCGTTTGATCAGTTCGGAGTAACCAAAGTTATCGGCTATGACAAGGAATTGAGCGAGGAGATGGTTAAGGCTACCAATGCCGAAGCTATTTCTGATTTTCACGGTTTTTAGCTTTTAAAACAAAAAACAAAGAATGATTTAAGGGTAACCAGGAAGGAAGTTTGAGTATTTTGATGATTTCAAATTCTTTATTTATGGCATCAATAATCTTTTCGTGATTTGTTTTGTGGAGCTTGGAGTGTTTTTTGAATTTAATTATTTTATTGTAAATAAAATTCGTCAAACTGTTTAGCACCGGGGCTCCGACAATAATGGTGGCAGAGGACTTAGCCACTCTTTTAATTTCCGAGACTGCTTTATCGGTATCCGAAATAAACTCCAATACGCTTAAACACAACACTCCGTCAAAAAAATTATCCGGAAATGGCAGATGATTAATATCAGCCTTTTGTAAATCGGCTGTTATTTTTTTATCCCGGATAATTTTTTTAACAGTTTCTATTTCCGAATGAATATCGATGCCGTATAAATTTTTGCATCTTTTTTTAAGTTCCGGTAAAAAAATTCCGCTACCGAAACCGATATCTATGAATTTATCAAATTTTTGATTTCCCAATAATTTTAAAACCAATTTAAATCTGGCTAAATAAGGTTTTTTCTGCCAAAAATGAAAATAACGTTTCAGAGTGTAAGCGTTTTGATTGGGATTGGCCACAAACAGCGGCTTTAAGTCTTCTTTGCTTAAGAGTTGCATATTATTTTTTTTGCCATTTAAAGAATAAATCAGAGTATATATTCCAAACATCGCAATTTTCACAAACGGGTATTTTATTGTATTTACCTTGAAGATGTAGCTTTCTGTAGTGCTTTATTTTTTCTCCTGTCCAAATTTGATGCATGGTTTGTCTTTCGATATTTCCCAACAGAGCTTTCCGATTATAATCGTCGCAACATATTGATACATCGCCGTTCCAATGGATAGCAGGGGAGAGCCAGAGATGATAACAGGGGTATCTTTTTTTGGCTTTTTTAACGTGTGTCTTGTCGATGTTTCCGCCATAATTATGCATGTCGCGAAGCTCGACGATAACTTTTTTATCTCTCCATTTTTCCAGGAATTGCCTTGTTTGTTTTTCGGTGTCTTTCTCGACTATCATCCTGACGAAGATTAACGGCTTGCTGGATTCCGCCTCATTTCTAATTTCTATTAATTTTTCAATATTTTTTTCGGTTTGTTCCAATCTATCAACGCCGGTTTTTTGGAGATAAGTTTCTTTGTCGGGGCTTGTGAAGCTTATACTTACCTTATCGACTTGATACTTAACCAGATCCTTGGCCTTTTCTTCGGTTAACAGGGTTGCATTGGTTGTTAAAAGAATCGCGTTGTTGGGGTTGCTTTTTTTGATGTATCCAATCATTTCCATGATTTTTGGAGCTAATAACGGTTCGCCGAAAAGATGAAGGCAGAAACTACGGGGTCCGTATTGTTTGGCTTCATCAATTATTTTCTTGAAAAGTTCGAAATCCATATTGCCGATTAGGGTATTTCCGTGGGTTCTGGGGCACATTTCGCATCGCAAATTACAGGCACTGGTTGATTCTATAAAAAGATGAGTTGGGAAATCATAATCAATGGTTTTCTGAATTAAAAATTTATAAAAAATCTTAATTAACGGAGCATTGGCAATCCATTTGTCGATTTTTCCGACATTAAATCGGGACATTAACCAGGAAATAATTTTATTTTTTATTTTTTCCATAGTTATTCGGTTGAATCCGGTTTTTTTCGTTTAAAGAAATCTTTTATAAGGGCAACGAATCCCAGTATGGAAGTTTTAACTTCTTCTTTGTTCAACATTGTTAATCTTTTAAGAATGTACGAGGGCCTAAAATAGAACGATCGATAGGCTTTCTGCATATATTTTTTTAATTCTTCGGTGGGCAGATTAGTGGCATTCATGGTTAGCTGCATATATGTAACGGCTTCCAGGTCGGGATTTATTAACCAGTTATTTTTTATCGCCATTTCTCTTAATTCTGTGCCCGGAAATGGTGTGGCAAAGCTGAAAGCTACATAGTCGGGATTGATTTCTTTGGCTAGTCTGATGGTTTTCATAATCGTTTCTTTGGTTTCTCCGGGACTGCCGATTATGAGTCCAACGCTGGATTTCAGTCCTGCTTTTCTTGCATTTTTTATGGCTTGTTTGATTTGTTGAATGGTAATGCCCTTTTTTAGGGTGTTTAGGATATCTTGGTCTCCCGACTCGGCTCCAAAAGCAACGGTTAGGCACCCAGCTTTTTTCATTTTTTGGTACAGCTCATAATTTCCCTGATCGACCCTGGCATTGCAGGACCAAATCAAATCATAACCTCTTTCGATTAGAAGATCACAGAATTCAGCGGTATTTTGTGGGTTTATGATAAATTCGCTGTCTTTAAAACCGATTTCCTTGACACCGAACTTATCTATCAGATAATCAACTTCTTCTATTGTTCTTGCTGGGCTTTGCACGCGATAAATGCGGCCAAACATGCTTTGAACACCGCAGAAAATACAACAAAACGGACAACCTCTGCTTCTGATTACGCTGATAAACGGGCTTCTCGAGCCGTAGGGGCTGCGATATTTTTCAATTTTTAATAAATCGTAGGCCGGAATAGGCAGTTCATCCAAATTTTTTATCAGTTCTCTTCTCTCGTTTAGTATTATTTTCCCGTTTCGTTTATAGCCCAAGCCCTTAATTTTTTCATAAACCTCCGGACTGTCGATGTTTTTCAGAAATTCACTGAAAGTGATTTCTCCTTCCCCCATAACTATAAAATCTATCGCTTTGTCTGACAAAACATCACTAGGAGCAACCGTAGCGTGAACTCCTCCCACTATCGTGATAATATCGGGTTTAATCGTTTTAACCGATTCGGCTATCTTTAAGGCAGCATTGATATTGGTAGTCATACCGGTCAAGCCCAAAATTCGAGGATCATATTCGAGAATAAGATCTACCAATTTTTGAATCGAAGAGTTTTCTTCTATGTTGGCGTCATAGATTTTTATCTCTGCGTTTTTGTTGTTTTCCCTGACATAACCGGCTACGGCGATTAAACCCATTGGCGCGTATTTGGTGAGAGACGTAATGTCTTTTTCCGGAAACGGCGGTTGAATAAGTAATATTCTCATAAATTTAAGACAATTGAATTTTATATATTTTTCTAAAAACGAATCGGTTTAAACAACCAACATGTGAATCCTATTATGCATGTAATCAGAGACATTGAAAGGATCAAAACAGAAAGAAGTATAGCCTGTTCCTTGTTGACGGAAAGAGGAGCAAAAAGAAAAATTAAAGCAGCATCCCGGGTACCGATACCAAGAACGGAAACGGGAATTAAGGTTATTAAGCCGGCAATGGTGACAATTACCGCCAAATATACGACAGGGACATGAATACCCGCTCCTCCGGCAAGCACATAAGCTTGGAGATAATAGAACGTCCAAGCGGAAACGGTGATGAGAAAAATAATCAAGTAATTTTTCAATTTATATATTTTTAAATCTTGAATAAAATTCTGGAAACTTATCTTCCAGGAACTTTGATATTTTAGAGGAACAAGAATATAAAATATTTTTTCCAGAAGAATTTTAAGCAATCCAGTTTTTAAAAAAATGCCAAACAGAATGATTAAAAGCAGAATAATTATTAAGGGCATCCAGATTTTTTTATAAATAGGATTAAAAAACAACAGAGAGCCGAAAAATATAAAGATTCCCAGAAAGAAAAAATCAGAAAGACGTTCCAAAACGGTAGTGAGGATAGATTTTCCTAAAGGATGACCATCTTTTTTCAAGTAGAGAGCCTTGGTTAGGTCTCCTATCCTGCCGGGCGTAAGCGCCCCGATAAAAATTCCGGAACAATACATCATAAACGAATCCTTTAATTTGTAAGATATGCCCTGTTGTTTTTTTATATAATTCCAACAGCACGATTTTATAAAGAGCACGGGTAAGTTTAACAAGCCAGCCATAATCAAATAAGAGACTTTGACATTTTTAATGCCTTCAAGAATAGTATTGAAGTCGGTTTTTGTAAGAATGATAAAAAATAGAAATATTCCGAATAAATAGGAATATTTTTTTAAATACGAAGTTATTGATTTGGACATCTTGCGGTTAAATCTTTAAAATATTTAGAGCTGCCTTGGCTTTGGCGAAGAATTCCTTGGCTGATTTTACCTGGATAAGCTTTTTGAGGACGTAATTTGGACGCAGGTAAAAAGAACGGTAAGCCTTTTTTATTAGAGAAAACAATTCTTCTCGGGACAGTTCTTTTTCCCAGATTGGAGGGACAAAATCGGGAGATGGATTTTCGGCGAATTCCTTCCAATAGTCATAAGGAAGAATTTTTTCTTCGAGACCCAATCGATAGAGATCGGTAGCCGGAAAAGGAGTGGTGATTGATATGTGTACAAAATCGGGATTAAGTTTTTTCATAAACTTAATGGTTTCCAGGATGTCTTCCTTGGTTTCGGTGGGCGAACCAATCATAAAGTAGGCCAATGTTTGAATGTCGACTTTTCTGGTAAGCGCAAAGGCTTTTCTGACCTGATCCAAGGTAATTCCTTTTCTCAGAACATTGAGAATTTTTTGGGTGCCTGCCTCTACTCCGTAGTGAATTCTGGAGCAGCCGGCCTCCTTCATTTTTTGTAGAATTTCTTCATCAACCACATTGACCCTATTTCTAACATCCCAGGCAATTTCAAGTTTTCTTTTTAAAATTTCATTACAAATATCCAAAACCCTTTGTCTGTTTACTCCGAAAGTATCATCGTAAATGAATATTTCTTTTATCCCCATTTTCTGACACTCTTCCATTTCATCAACAACATTATTTGCTGAACGGTCTCGAAAAACCTTTCCCAGATGAGGTCTGTCGCAGAATAGGCACTTGTAGGGACACCCTCGACTGGTGAACATCGTCGTAACCGGAAACCTTTTAGCCACCATCGAACCGTATTTTTTATAAAGGGTTAAATGGCGAGCCGGAAAGGGTAACGCATCGAGGTTCTCAATCGGTTCTCTGGGGCCGGTATTGATTATTCTGTCTTGGTCCTTAAAAACAATCCCTTTAATTTCGTAGAGTTTTTTTGTATCATCCAACCTGTCTAATAAATCTTTGAGCGGTTTTTCTCCTTCTCCCAGAACCAGATAGTCAATGCCTCTTATTTTTATGGTTTCTTCCGGGTAAATATGAATATGGGGACCTCCCAGAATTATTTTAATCTTGGAATTAACTCGTTTAGTTGTCTGCACGGTTTTAATTACATCCAAAAGGGTAAACGTCATGGCTGTTATGCCCACAACATCCGGCTTTTCTTGTTCTATTCTTTTTTCTAATTGATTATAATTAAGACCCTCGACTGGACAGTCTAGAATACTGATATTATAATTGCTATTTTTTTCTAAATAGGCCGCCAAATACATCAATCCTAAGGGAGGCGTGGGATCTTCTGCTTCTTGCAGGACATGGGGCAGATTGGTGCCGATTATATTAATTGTGGGAGGGTTGATAAAAAGAATTTTCATAAAAATATTGTTCAATAGAAATAGAGTTATATTTTTCTAATAAATCCTCGAGTTTCTTGAAGGTATTTTTGGTGTTGTAAAATTTTATAAATTTTTTAAATTTAGGCATATTGACATACGGGGCTCTATCCAAGAAATCAAGAGGATGAAAATAAAGGCAAGCTATTTCTTTCTTTGCTTTCTTTCTGAGTAGAAGATTGAACAGCCAGAACGGGATTAAACGGATATAAATGCCGCCACTTAACGGAAATTTAAATTTCCACCAGTGATAAACGGCAACGGGGATTTCGACAAGAGGAGAGTTGGCATTTTTTTTGTGCGGGTCGTCCAAATCTATTCTATAAGGAGAAAAATTGTTAATTTTTGAACCATAAAGATAATTTTTGAACATTGGAAGCAGAACGGGCGAGAGCTTGAAGGGGAAAATCGAAGAGTCGTATTTAATGCCGTTTTTAACCAAAATTTTAAGCATCCATTTGGTTTTTTGGTTGAGTGAGAAGCTTACCGCCCGATGACCGGTTGGTTTTTGGCCGGTTATTGTTTCTATTTTGGCAATCATTTCTTGAATTTCTTTATCGAATTGATCGGGAGTCTTATCCCACAGAGGTTTATGGTCAGATGAGTGGATGGCAACTTTGTTGCCTGCCTGGTTAACTTTTTTTACTAATTCTGGTTCCCTGTCTAAAATCTTGCCCGATATAAAAAAAGTGGCATTTGAATTTGTTTTTTTTAATAGATTCAAAAGCCTGTCAATAAATCCACTTAATGATTCTTGTTCTTTGCCCGTTATGTATTTTTGAACAGACAATGATTCAAACCAATACTCCAGATCAAAGGTTAGAATTATTTTCTCTTTTTCCATTGTTTTCGTTATTTTATTTCTTTTCTTATGGCTGCCAATTGGTCTGCCAAAAGACCAAAAAAGAATATCAATAAAGAAGAGATCAAAAGCAATATTGTGGCATCGCTAATATTAAGCGGTCCGATGAAAACGTCGTACATTCCGGAGATGACTGCGAGAAGAAACAACGAAAAACTTATTGGCAAAAAGACTCTCAGGGGGGAAGAAATCAAGATGCTT
>CAYGVF010000084.1:0-6712 GCA_964353285.1 uncultured Candidatus Saccharibacteria bacterium
TGCTTAACCGCTATCCATCTGCCATAGGCATATTTGCCACAGTTGCCAATAGCCAGGATTGTGCCTCCTAAAGCAGCCCGAATTGGCTCTCCGTAGCTTGATGAGATGTCTATGCCATTGTGGAAGCCTCCTTTGTACAATTTCTTGCTGTAGGCGGTATAACCATATCCTTGGGTCAAAACGCCTCCCAGGGGCCAAATTAGCACCCCAGAACGCGATGCCGGAAGGGAATTCGGGTCATAGGCCAGACTTAACTTATCCTCCAATTCATAAATTTGCTGCTGGATTTCCGCTTGTTTTTTGAGGGTGTCATCCAATAAGGATTGATACTGTTTTTCCTGGCCCTTGGTTTGCGTTAAAAGATAATTTTTCTCTTGTTTTTCCTGGTCAACGACTTGTTTTTGACCAAGCAGTTGATTGTTCAAAGAATAAAGTTCGCTTCTCTGTTTTTCCACCGCTGTTTTCTGCTCTTGCAAAAGATTTTTTAAATCCATAAATTCGGTTAAATCTGTTTGGACATTTTTTTGGATTGTTTCCAAATAATGAACCTGGTTCAGAAAATCAGAGAAACTTGCCCGCATCAATATTAATTCCATTAATGATTCCTGGTCATATTCGTAAAGTATTTGCAGCATATTGGCCAAGCTGTCCTTTCTTTTATCGATTTCGTTTTGTTTTTCATCAATATTAAGATCCAGTTCATCGATTTTCAAAGAAGCGCTTTCTATTTTTACGCTGGTAATGGAAATGTCGTTTTTAAGTTTGGCTATTCTGCCTTGGATTATGGAAAGCTGGTTTTGGAGGGTGTTTTTCTGGGCCTGGGCACCTTCCAACTCCTTTTTATAAGCTGTTGCCTGAGCCTCCAGTTGTTTGATTTCTTGTTCTTTTTGGTTGATTTGGTTTCTTAAATCATCAATCAAAGCTGTCCCTTGGGCCAATAAGGGAGAAAAAAGAAACAAGAACAGAATAAGGCTGATTATTTTTTTCATCCTGTTAATTTTATTGCCCATTTAATTCTTTTTAATGTTTCTTTTTTGCCCAGTATTTCCGCGATTTCAAATGGGCCCGGAGATTTGTTTCTGCCGCTTAAAGCAACGCGTAAAGGCCAAAGCAAACATCCTCTATCTGTGTTAAATTTTTCCGCTTCCGACATTAGGATTTGTTTCAGTTTGTCGGTTTTAAGGTCCTCGTCCTTAACGTCGCACAATATTGAATGGGATTTATCCAAAGAAGCAATTATTTCTTTCTTGCTCATATTTTTCCATTTTAATAAGTCTGCCTTGTATTTCGGCTCTTTGAAGAAAAATTCGGTCCTCTCCCCTGCTTCGGAAAGCTTCTTCATTCTTTCCTGTTCCAAGCTGATAATTTTTTTCAATTTATCTGCGGAAATTTTTTCTTTGGTTTTATTTATAATATATTCTTGCTCCAATACGTAACCACCGTAAGCGGGTGGATATTGCTTGGAACTAAAAATCGGCTTGATTAACCCTGCTTCAATTAAATACGGAATTGCAAGCGAGATTATTTCCTCAGAAGATTTCTGGCGAATATAATGACCGTTAAACCAATTGAGTTTTTCGATGTTGAATACTGCTCCACCTTTTTGAATTTTTTCCAATGAGAATTCTTCAATCAGTTCTTTTAATGAAAATATTTCTTTGTCCTGGCCCGAGGGACCTTGAGCTGACCAACCTAATAATGCCATAAAATTTATCAATGCTTCGGGCAAATATCCTTGTTCTTTATATTCGGAAACCGAGACCGCGCCGTGTCTCTTGCTTAGCTTTGACCTATCCGGACCCAAAATCAGAGGCAGATGCGCCCATTGCGGCGGTTTCCAGCCAAGAGCCTCGTAAATCAATATCTGCTTCGGAGTATTGGAAATATGGTCTTCTCCTCTGATGACGTGGCTGATTTCCATTTCATAATCATCAACTACCGCGGCAAAATTATATAATGGTTCTTTTAAACTTTTTGCCAAAGAAAAATCACCTAAAACTGCGGAGTCAATCTCTACCTTGCTCCGAATCAAATCATCGAATACAACTTTTTTATTCGGATTTTTGAACCAGATGATTTCTTTTTTGTATGCTTTACCGGAATCCAATAATTTTTTCAGATATTTCTCGTAAATCTTGGTACGTTTGCTCTGATAATAAAGTTCGTCCCAGTTTAAACCCAGCCATTTTATATTCTCCAAAATATCTTTTTCGAATTCTTTTTTCGAACGTTCTTTGTCCGTATCCTCGATTCTTAAGACAAAATCACCTTTATGCTTTTTAGCAAAAAGGTAATTAAATAAGGTAGTTCTCGCTGAACCGATATGGAGTACACCGGTCGGTGACGGCGCAAATCTCACTCTGACTTTTCCGGTTCTCTTCATGATTTGTTTTTTACCAGTTTCAAAATCTCGTTTTTTATATTTTCAGCGATATCCGGTTTATAAAAATCTTTCGCTTTTTGGCTCATTTCCTGAATTTTAACGGTATTGCCCAACATCTTCGAAATTTCTTCCAAAAGAATATTCGGTGTCAGATTTTCCTGCTCCAAAACCACTGCGGCTCCGGATTTGGCGAAATCATGGGCATTCTTTCTTTGATGATCGGACGCGGCACTGGGCAAAGGGATTAAAATGCTCGGCTTCCCACAGGCGGCGATTTCAAAGATGCTGCCTGCTCCGGCACGATTAATAACCAAATCGGCTAAAGCATAGGCATGCTTCAAATAGTCCGCGTTTAAAAAAGGAGCGATATGATAAAACTGTTTAAGATTTTCGGAATATTTCAGAGTTTTTTCCGCTTCCTCGATTGTTGCTTTATCGTTCTTCTCCCCGGTTACGTGGATGATTTCGGTCAGTTCCAAAAGACGAGGCAAGACATTAAGGGTGATTTCGTTGATTTTTTGCGCGCCTTGGGATCCTCCGAGTATCAGTATTACTGGTTTATTGGAGTTTATTTTGAATATTTGCTTGGCTTCGGCTTTATCGCCCAGAACCAATTCTTCTCGTATTGGATTTCCGATTGCAACAAGTTTTGCGGAGTATTTTTTAAAATATTTTTCACTATCCGAAAAAGATAAAATTATTTTATTGGCAAATCGAGCCAAAATTCTATTCGCCAAGCCGGGAGCGCTGTCTGATTCATGAAGAATAATCGGGATGCGATAAAGCCAACCAACGAAAACAACCGGAAAACTGCCGTATCCACCTTTACTGAAAATGACGTCCGGCATCCAAATAAATAGATCGATAAAACTCTGAATAATACCGATAAAAACCTTGATCATCTCCATCGGCAAGCCCAGACTGAAGTATCTTTTCATTTTTCCGGCCGTGATAAATCTGGTTTTGATTCCTTGGTTAATAAAATTTTCCTTGGCAAAACTATCGGGTCCCAAATAATAAAAATCTACAGAAGGATTCCCCGCTCCCTCAAACGCTTTTTTAATCGCAAGAATGGGAAAGACGTGCCCTCCCGTTCCTCCGCCAGTAAAAAGTATTCTCATATTTTAAATTTAGTTAATTTTTGGTTTAAATTATTTAGGCTGTTTTGAAATATTAACCAGAATTCCCGCTCCGGCCAATGCCGAAACCATGGCCGAGCCGCCATAACTAATAAACGGCAACGGCACTCCGGTTAAAGGTATTAATCCGGAAATCGAACATATATTTATAAAAACCTGAATAATTAACCAGGAGGTAATGCCTGCCGCTAAAAGTTTGCCAAAATCATCCGGGGCTTTTTTGATTATTTTTAAACCCTTAAAAGCGAAGAGAAAGAATAACGATAATATAATCAAACTACCAACAAATCCTGCTTCTTCGGCAAAAATTGCAAATATGGAATCTCCCATCGGCTCTGGCAAATAATTGTATTTTTGTTGACTATGACCCAAGCCGACTCCCAAAATTCCTCCCGACCCTATAGCTAATAATGCTTGGTTTATTTGAAAACCGATTCCCTGCGGGTCAATACTGGGGTTAAGAAAAACTATAAATCTTGCCATCCTGTAGGGAAAAAATTTAACCAAGGCGAAAAAACTGCCTATATAAATCATTAAAACCGAAATCCACTGATATAGTTTTGCTCCGCTTAGAAAGTAAATGATAAAACCGACTATAGCTATTATTCCCAGTGTTCCGATATCGGATTGTAATGCCACCAAACCGCCGGCTAGGACAATTATAGCCAGAAAAGGAATAAGGGTGTTTATTCTTTGATTTTGTTTTTTGCCGAAAAAAGCGGCCAGATAAATTACGAAACCCAATTTTAGAAATTCGGACGGTTGGAGAAATATCGGTCCCCATGCCAACCATCTTTGGGCTCCGGCGTGGCGATAACCCAGGGCTGGTACAAAAACTAAAACCATTAATATCAAGGAGCAGAAGAAAATAACCAGAGCAATTTTCTTCCAGAATTTGTAATCTATTTTTTGACAAACAAAGAAAGCAATCAATCCTATTCCCACCCCATAAATTAATTGATGGACTAAATAATAATAGGAATTTTCCTGTCTCTGTTGTGAAACAATAACCGAGGCATTAGAAATCATCACTAAGCCCAAAGCCAAAAGCAGAAAGATAATTATGATTAAACCCTTATCGGGTCTTCTGATCTTCATGATTTTTTTAACGCTCTTCCCGCTTTTTCGCCCGTGTAGATTCCTTTCTCGATCGCCATTTTTCCGTTTACAAAAACATATTCGATACCCCCCGAATACTGATAAGGGTTTTCGAATGTCGCTTTATCGATTATTTTTTTGGGATCGAAAATAACCAAATCCGCCCAGAAATTTTCCTTTAGAAAGCCCCGGTCCTTCAACCCCAATTTTTCTGCTGGACCGCCGGTTATTTTGTAGATTGCTTCTTCCCAACCGAGTAATTCTTTTTCTCTGACGTACCTTCCCAGAAATCTTGTAAAGGCTCCGAAACAGCGAGGATGAACTAATTCTTTTTTTCTTTGATAATATTGAAGGTTGTAGCCGGCTCCGTCAGAAGCGATAAAGCTTAGATGATGCTTGATTCCTTTTTCGATGTTTTCCGGATCAATGGTATCCAAAAAAGTAATTACTCTTCCGTCCGATATTGTAAGCATGTTAATTATTGCTTCTTCAACGCTGATATTCTGACTTTTGGCAATTTCGCTGATTTTTCTACCAATAAATGTTTTGTCTATCGGAGACATGGCAATGGTGATTTTATCGTATTCGTAATCCTTTTTTTCCTGCATTTCTTTGATTACTTTGTTTTTGATAACCGGATCCTGCAATCTTTTCAAAAGCATAAACTTGCCGCCTTCGGCCACCCAATCAGGAAGAAGAATATAAAGAACAGAACCGGTAATGGTATAGGGATAAATATCGAAATTAATATTGATTTTACTTTTATGGGCCTCCTCAATCAAAGAAATCGCTTTTGACATATTGGGCCAAAATTTCTTGCCCATTGCTTTTAGATGAGATATTTCTGTTGAAACCCTGGTTTTTTTAGCCACTTCAATTGTTTCTTCAATCGCCGGAAGAAGCTCTTCGGCTTCTCCCCTGATATGGGTGGTATAAATGCCGTCAAAATCTTTTACTGATTTTACCAACTCGATAATTTCTTTTGGCGGCGCAATTTTTGCATGACTATAGACCAATCCGGTCGAAAGACCAAATGCTCCTTCTTTTAATGCTGATTTTAACAACTCTTTAACTGTTTTCAATTCTTTTGGTTTTAAATTTCGGAATTCATCCTTTAGAACGCCTCGCCTTATTGTGGAGTGACCGACAAGACTACCGAAGTTCGTCCCCAGTCCTTTTTTATCCAACTCTTCCAGGAACTCCTTGAAAGTTAACCAGTTGAGATTAATTTCTTGGATATCTGCCCATTTCTGGATTGTTTTGAGAATATCGGCCGAAACCAAGGGAGCCAAGGATGAACCGCAATTGCCGCCAATTATTGTGGTGATTCCCTGTTTCAATAGGCTCTCTAGGTTGGGAATAGTGAAAAGGGTTAAATAAGCGTCGGAATGGTTATTTATGTCTATAAAACCAGGAGCAGTATATAAATTATCGGCTTCAATAACTATATTGGCTTTCGGCGCTCCCAATTTGCCAATTTTTTTTATTTTGCCATCAGAAACAACGATGTCCGCTTTGTATTTATTGTTCTTAGTGCCATTAATAATGGTACTGTTTTTTATTAAAATATCATACATATTTTTTACCCTGTTAAATAATTGCTTTGCAATTCCTGCTCCGCAGAATTTAACAGGGTGAATTATTTTGATTAAAAAAGATTAGCGTCGATAAAAAATAAAATCAAACCGATAACTGCCATTACTCCGGAAATTATCCAGAATCTCATTGTCACTTTTGTTTCCGGCCAACCCTTGGCTTCAAAATGATGATGAATGGGCGCAGAAAGAAATACTTTTTTGTGTCGTATTTTCTTGGATAGAATCTGAATAATGGTTGAAACAGATTCAATGAGTAAAATAAAACCAATAAAAGGCAGGAAAAACAGAGAATTGGTAAGCATGGCGATTACTCCCAGGGTAATTCCCAGAGACATCGAACCGGTATCGCCCATAAAAAATCTGGCGGGATTGATATTAAACCACAAAAAAGCCAAAAGTGCGCCGACAATCGCTCCACAAAAAGTAGCCAACTCTATTCTGCCTTGGGTAAAACTAATCACGGCATAGACAGAAAAAGCTACCAAGAGAATTCC
>CAYGVF010000085.1:0-7929 GCA_964353285.1 uncultured Candidatus Saccharibacteria bacterium
AAAATTTATTTGCCGAAATTTTTTCTTTTATTTTTTCTTTAATTAGGATCGAAACATCGTCTTCTTTAAAAGCCAATCCCCAAGCTTTTACCTTTGTGGTGATAATAAATTCCTTGCCCGGATCATCTGGTTCCAATGTGGAATCGGATTCAATAACTTCCAAAACATAGGCATCGTCAAGCATCTTCAAGTCAGCGGGAATTTTCTTTTTAAATTCATCCTTAACTTTATTTTTCAGCTCCAAGGAAACAATCTCGGTGGCTCCGTCTATATCTTGTTTGGTGGCCACTTTCATTCTCCCTTTCGCGCCTCCAGTCATCGGTTCGGTCGACTGTCCATAAAAAGCAACATATTTCGGTGTCCCTTCGAATCCCGGAATGGTAAATTTTGAGGAACCGATGTTATACGCATCACCAGCCTCGTCGGCTTCCACCGTAACCTCCCTGCTGCTCGGGATAATTTTCCCCTCCTCTATTGACGCGCCGGGAATTACCACTGTCTCGGTCAGTCTGAAAATCTTACCGTTCTCCGAGCGCAACCTCGTAGTTTTAACCAGAGTTTGTTCGCTTGAGCTATATTGGTTGTATATGGTCAACGTTCCCTTGGCTTTTTCCACAACATCCTTTTCTCCGGTAGTCGGAAATTTTCTGGAACCTTCTGTTTCCAGTTGAAAGACCTGGGCCGGAATTCTATTGTCCTCCAAATCAATAGAATTGATGTTTTTATCGGCTATCACCTCGGCCTCAAATTTAATGTCTTCTTTTCTGGGATTAATTACAATCTGAGCTTTAGGTAAAATAAAATACAAGAGAAACCCACCAGCCACAAGTAAAACAAAAATCAAAAAAATAACAAATTTCTTGAAAGTAAAAAACCTGAAAGATGATTCTGCTTTTCTTTTTTCTTTTATTCTTTTGGCAAAAAATTCGTCGAATTGCTGCTCTTTCTCCCCCAAGTCCCTAAATTCTTCTTTGGGAACCTGCGGCTGAATATAGGTTTCTTCGACTTGCTCAATTTTTTCCGGCTCGGGTATAAAAACTGGCTTCTGTTCGCTGATTTTTTTTCTAACCGACTTTTTTGCTATAATATCGGAAATAACTTTTTTACCTGGATTAAACTTTTTTTCAAATTCTACCTGTCTCACTCCTTCGCTGTGTCTAAACTGTTGCGGTTCTTCCTGTATTCTGTCCAGGATCATTAAATTTACCTGCTGAGCCAATCTTTTGATTAAGGTATCGGCAGTAATTATGGCTACGTCTTTATCGGAAGAAAGTGCTTCTTCCTTTAAAATCTTAAGATTGATAATACTCCTCAAAGCAGCTATCCCAGTCGGAACAACCAAAGTAATACGCCTATCCCGGCTTTTTTTAATCCGATCGATTATCGAAAAAAATTCTTCGTCTTTTTCTAAATAAAAATTTTCCATAATTTACCCCTCACCTTTATTCATGAATGATGTTTCGTGCCCCAATCATGCTAAAAAGGTGTGGGGTTTATCCTTGAATTAATCTTACCGCCCTTCTTAAGGCATCTGAAAATTCTCCTGCTTCCGACGATTCGAGCGAAAGCATGGCTAACGCCAAAGAAGGAATTTCTTCAAATTTAGTTTTATTTTTTATTTTTGCAATCTTACTTATAGGAATAAAATCTGTTTTAAAGCCGCCTTTCTTTTTTAATATTTCTTCTATCCCGGGCAATTGACTTCCTCCGCCCGTTAAAAATATCTTTGCCGGCAATGCTTTGTATTTTTTGAAAAATTCGTCTAAAACAATTTTTACACCGCCCAACCAGGAGAAAACATTCGGAGCAAAAAGTTTTTCTAATTTTTTTCTGGCCTCATAACTAAGTTCGTCTTTACTGTATTTCATTTTAATCAATTCTGCCTCGTCCGTTTTCAGTTCCAAAAATTCGGCTATACTTCGGCTAAATAAATGTCCGCCCAAATTGAAATTTCTTGTCTCTATGGCCTCGCCGCCCCGCTTAATCAAAGTTAGCTCGGTAATTCTGCCACCGATGTCGATTATCAAAATATCGTCTTTTGAAAAATGGTCTAATTCAAGACAATTAATCAAAGCGTAAGCCGAAGAATTAATTCCGATTAATCTCAACCCCAACCAGCTCGCCAGCTTTGCCAGATTTTCCAACCAATTTAAGGACGTATAATTGTTGAAAATACTCAAACAAACGGTATGGCCCTGAAAACCCAACGGATTTCCCAAATGACTATTGTCAACCTTAATATCAATAATATGGGCGCTAACCAATCTTACATCTGTCTCGGGAAAACCGTATTCCAAGCCAAACTCTTTTCTTATTTTCTCAAATGCTTTCCATTGGGTCTTTTGGATAAAATACTTTAATTCGGTCAAATCAATTTTTTCTTTGGGTTGTTCTCTCTTATAACAAAAAGTGGTGCTGGTGCCCCTTAATATGTCTCCTCCCACTCCGATAAAAAGTTCTTCTGCTTTAAGGCCGGCCTTCTTTTCAACTTTTCTAACCGCTTTCTGGCAATTCAGACAAAGCTTTTCAAAATCGTCTAAATAATACTCTTTAGCCCATCCGATTAAAACTCCTCTTTTTTCTTCTTTATCAACTTTTAACAACAGCGCCTTTATAAACTGGCTGCCGATATCCAAAACTACAAGATTTTTATCCCTAAAATCTTTATTTAAAAACATCATTAATTAAATTATACAATAATTATATTTTAAATTAAATAAAAACCAAATACAAACAGAAAACGCCACATTTCCAATCACTATTGACAAACGGCATCTTTTATGATACACTTATAATGGATAAAGCTTTGGGTTTTAAATTCAAAATAAGGAGGTAACCACAATGAAATTCAAAGCTATTTGTACTTTGTCAATTGGATTATTTCTTCTCTTTTCCCTGAGCATGGCTCAAGAGATCGTAAAGGACAAGCCCTTGGTCATCGCTGACCAGAAAGCCGATCCTCCGCGGATTCTTTCCGTGGAAGGCGAGGTTTTTCTCAAAGGAGACCAAAGAGCAGAAAAGGATCTTATCCTGGAAGAGAGCGATGAGCTTTACACCAAGAACGGGAAGGCGGAAATCTACATTAACGGAAACATTATCGGAGTACCGGAGAATTCCCGTGTGTTTCTCTCCCGTTTGGGAGAAAAACCGGTTGTTTCCCTTCAACAAGGGAAACTGGAACTCGATGTGAAGAACACTATCGAGATCTGGGCGGCGAACAAGATGTTCACGCCGGATAAGGGAAAATGGGAAATCAAGGCTGCGGAAGCAGAAATGATTTCTCAAGCTGCTCCAGTAACTTCCCCACAGGTGACGGAACAAGCGGAACAACCTGAAACCGCCAAAGAAGAGTACCGCAGACCCTTCTCGGGTCTCGGATTCTCTAACTGGGGATTTCCATACTGGTATGATTATTGGTGGTATCGCTGGTATCATGTTTGGGGGCCGATTTATATCGGTTTCTGGAGCGGATGGTATCCGTATTACCATTTCTGGACCCCTTGGGTCTATGGGTGGCAAAACAACGGTTATTACTATTCCAACAATCGTGGCTATCGTAATTATTACGACGGTCGCACCGGAATCGTAAGCCGCAGACAGCTCCAAGACCCAAACAGGAGACAATTCGCCTCTAATCTAAGCAACGCCACTAAAACCCGCCAGTATTACCGGTCCGCCAATTCAGCAATTTCTTCGACCACCAGGACAGCGTTGAAGGCCTATCCTTCACGCATCTCCTCGTCCTTATCCCGAAACACTTCTTCCAACAAATCTATTTCCAGAATTTCCTCATCCAATCGTTCAGTTAATCGTTCACTTTCTCCGACCACTTCCCGAATTTCCAGAAGTTCTTCCCTCTCTCGTTCCCCGAATTCCCTTCGTTCGTCTACACTATCCCGTCCATCAACTTCTTCCCGTTCCTCTGCATCTTTCCGCTCATCTACTCCCTCCCGCATGTCCTCTGCTCGGCCGAGCACTTCGGTCCGTTCGTCAACTACTCCGTCTCGGAGTGGCTCAACCAGAAGGAAATAATCCAATCGTTAAACCGCCAGAAAGGTTTCGAACCTAACTGGCGGTCTTTTTTTATCCTGATTTCAAATTATTCCAAAACTGCTTTTATTCTGCGAACTCCGGCTGAACTTGCTTCTTCTTTCAAAATCCTGAAATGACCGAGCTCGCCGGTTTTTTTAATATGCGGCCCGGCACAAATTTCGCAAGAAAAAGGACAATCGGACATGCCGATTGAATAAACCTTGACCTTGTCCCTGTATTTCGATTCAAAAACTCCCATTGCCCCGATTTCTTTGGCTTTTTCCAATGACACTTCATAACAATTCACCGGCAAATCTTTATTAATCACTTCATTTACGGCATCCTCGACTTTTTTCAGTTGTTCCAGTGTCATTTTTTCGGAATGGGAAAAATCCAAACGCAATCTTTCGGCGGTGATATTCGAACCCTTTTGATAAACGTAGTCACCTAAAACTTTTCGCAAAGCAGCCAACAATAAATGTGTGGCAGTGTGCAGTTTTGTCACTACCTCGGAATTATCCGCCAAACCCGATTTGAATCTCCCGGCTATAGCGGTTCTTGAAAGTTCTTGGTGTTTCTCAAAATCTTTTTGAAATTTTTCCCGATTGATTTTTATACCTTTTTCTCTGGCCAATTCTTCGGTCATCTCGATGGGAAAACCGTAGGTTGTAAATAAAACAAAAGGATCCGTGCCTTTTTCGAATTCTTTTAATCCTTTTTCCAGGGTCTTATCGAATCTTTCCTCTTCCTGAACCAATTGCTCAAGAATAAAATCTTTATTCGTCTTTAATTCCGGATAGTCATCACTCATCAACTCAATTATTAATTTACTTATCTCGTGGGTAAAAGATTTTTCGATACCCAATTTCTTGCCGTAGCGAATTGCCCGGCGAATCAACCTTCTTAAAACATATCCCTGCTCAACATTCGACGGCACAATCCCATTTTCATCTCCCAAAATAAACGTCGCGGCGCGCAGATGGTCGGCAATTATCCGTTCTGATTTTTCGTCTTTGCTTTTTGCCAATTTTCTAACTTTTTCCACAATCGATTTTAATGGCTCAACATCAAAAACACTTTTTTTACCATTCAAAACCGCAACCGTTCTTTCCACGCCCATTCCCGTATCCACGTTTTTCTGTTTCAATGGTTCGTATTTACCGTCAACGGTTTTGTTGAATTCCATAAACACATCATTCCAGATTTCGATTCCCTGATAAAACATTTCCGAACAAGGACCACAAGGACCGGTTTTCCCAGCCGGACCCCACCAATTGTCCTTTTTTGGCAGTTTGGCAATTCGCTCTTTGGGAATACCTCTTTTCAGCCAAAGATTATACGATTCCTCGTCGAATGGAGCGTCAGCATCACCGGCAAAAACCGTGACCGAAATCTTATCTTTATCCAATCCCAGCCACTTTTTATCTATTAAAAATTCCCAACTCATTTCGATTGCTTCTTTTTTCCAATAATCTCCCAGAGACCAATTGCCGAGCATTTCGAAAAAAGTCAGATGCACGTCATCCCCCACTTCATCAATATCGCTGGTGCGAATGGATTTTTGCACATCAACCAAACGTTTTCCTGCCGGATGTTTTTCGCCCAATAAATACGGCACCAATGGATGCATTCCCGCACTGATAAATAAAGCGGTTGGGTCGTTTTCCGGAATCAAAGACGAGCCGGAAATAATCTTATGTCCTTTTTCCTCAAAAAATTTCAGATATTTTTGTTTCAGTTCTCGCGTAGTCATTGATTTCATTATAAGCCAAAAATTCCCGACTGCCAAATAAAAAGAGGTGGAGTTAACCACCTCTCATAAAGCGCCATGTTTCTTTTTGACGAATTTCCCTTTGTGTTTGTGAGCGATTTTTTTGAGTTCTCTCTCGACTCTGGGCTTAATTTCCAAAGGACAACGAATGTTAAAACTGGCAATTGCTACCTTGATTTTCCCTCCGAAATTATACTTATCAACGCAGGGCAAGCGAGATCTCATGAATGAAATGGTTGCAAAGTTGCGCAACGCTTCATCTTGACTAAATTTTTGCGCAATCTCCAGTATTAATCTTTTCACATCGGAATCTGCCTCGGAATACGTCTTTTTTTGAGATGAAATTGAGATAGGAATTTTGCAAAATTTCTGCGCCTTATAACAAGCGATTTGAATCAATTTCTCCTCCTTTCAATTCTTGTACTGATATTAAATTAACACACAATAATATTTTAGTCAATAATTCCCCCGCCCAAAACCTCGTTTCCCTTACCCGCCTTCGCTAAAGCTTCGGCGGGCGCGTAAAATACCGCGCTT
Source organism: uncultured Candidatus Saccharibacteria bacterium (assembly GCA_964353285.1). Lineage (GTDB taxonomy): Bacteria > Patescibacteriota > Minisyncoccia > RBG-13-40-8-A > RBG-13-40-8-A > RBG-13-40-8-A. The sequence goes on from CAYGVF010000085.1 coordinate 6,341, forward strand.
TGACCTGGGGTAATTGCTCGTTGAGGTTTATCAAAAATTATTTTATTCTTTTTAATTGTTGCTGGAACCGGTTTTGCCATCGAACGAATTTTGACTTTACATTTTCCGCTGAATGGCTTGTCTAAAATCCAATTCACATTTTTCACCAGCGTTTCTTTTCGCAATAAATCTTTATTCCGTCCGCCAGCTGGCGGATTCGATACGATCAAAGCATTTTTCTTGAAATCCTTTTTTACTACGTAAAACGGCCCAATTCCTCCAATTTCAATCCCCTTTCTCTGGCCAATTGTATAAAAAATCAATCCCTTGTGCTCCCCTACTTTTTTATTGTCAATTGTAATAATCGGACCGGGTTTTGCCTTAATGTATTTCTTTAAAAAATCTTCAATACAGGTATTGATAAAACAAATTTCCTGACTATCTTTTTTGTCAAAAACCGGCAAACTGAATTTTTTTGCCAATCCCCTCACCTGCTCTTTCGTATAATCGCCAATCGGGAAAATAATTTTTGCCAATTGTTTTTGTTTTAAAGTCCAGAGAAAATAACTCTGGTCTTTTTTTGTGTCTTTAGCAGTTGATAATTTTCCATTTTTAACTCGCGCATAATGTCCAGTAGTAATGTAGTCGGCCTTTAATTTGTTCAATTGTGCAAATAAAAATTTAAACTTTATCCAGCGGTTGCATTCCACGCACGGATTCGGAGTATTGCCTTTTTTGTATTCTTTAAGAAAATAATCTATTACTCTTTTTTTAAATTCTTTTTGCACATCCAAAACATAAAAGGGAATATTTAAAATCTTTGCCACTTTTCTTGCATCGCTCGGATTACTATGTTCGTGCATACGCATAAAAACGGCTATAACTTCAAAGCCGTTTTTTTTCAATAAAGCGGCGGCAACAGAACTATCCACTCCGCCGCTCATCGCAATTATCACTTTTATTTTCTTCATTTTCTGCTAGGGCGAAGATTATTTGCTAAGAAATTCTCCCACAGCTTGAGCGGGCACGGTGTCCCGATGAAATCGGAACGAGCGAAAGCGAGGAAGAGCGCAACGACACGCTGGGTCGCTGACGCGTAATTTCGTACAAATAATCTGAGCCTAAACTTTTTCTATTTTCTCCTTTCCGGTCAAATTATACAACCAGGCAAAAATCCATCCGTAAATAAAACCCCAAACAAATCCGTAAATCAATCCCAAAATCGCACCGCCAAAACTGATGCTGTATCCCCATAAAAACTGCTGCAGTAAAACCAAGGTGTTCCCGCCGCCTTTTACCAATACATAAATCGTAGCCAGAAAAACCGCTATTGCCCATAAAATTCCGTTTGCCAAAGCAAACGCTTTTTTGTTTAACATAAATTTAAAATTATTTTCCTCTTACTATGGTTTGCCGACCTTTGAAAATTCCTATAAAAATTAATGGAATTACCAGCCACAAAACACGAGCAGTGACGGTGTTGAAAATTTGCAATATCAGCGGACTGAAAGCTTTTATCAGGTCTTTGGGGAAAAACATAAAAACCACACTCACCACAACGCCGATAAAAAATAAACTGAGAAAAAACACCTGAAACAATGATTTGCCAG
>CAYGVF010000086.1:0-2974 GCA_964353285.1 uncultured Candidatus Saccharibacteria bacterium
TATCTAATTTAATCAAGTTTGCCAGATTGTTTCCGTCTCTGGCAAATCTTTCGGAAATATTCAGAAAAGAAGAAAAAACCTTAGCCAGCAATAAACTTACACTGCCGCGAAAGGCCTCGAAAATTTCTTTAAAAATTTTTGATTTTTACCTTAAAAATCTTGAAGAATTAGTCCGGAAAAAAATCAAATTGGCTGAATATTTTCAGAAAAAATTAATAGAAATCGGTTTTGAGGTGCAGGAATCGAAAAACAATACTTTTACTTATTTATCCGCTCTTGTGCCCAAAAATTCGGACCGGGACGAATTATTTAATAAACTGAGGAAAAAACATATTTTTTGCTCCCGCATCTGGCATAAGCCGATATACCCGAATCTGCTCAATACGGCCGAGGCGGCCAAAAGAATTATTAATTTCCCTCTGCAAAACTGGTTCGAAGAAAAAAATATAGATAAAATTATAACCGGTATTTTATCAAAAAAGGACTAAATTTTCTAATTATAAAACCGGGCAACAGACCCCAAATATTTCTTAATTTCGACGAGCGAAGACTTTCTTCGCTCCTTTTTATTCCGATTTGTAAAATCGGGTATTCTTTACCGCGCCAACCCTTTTTAAAGATTTCCAAATCCGAATCTCTGGGCGCTACGCCTAAATCAAAAATTTTGTCTTGGCCACATAAACTTTTCAGCTTTTCCCAAAGAATTAAATAACTCGGACCTAAATTGCGATATTTGTAATCCGAAGCGCTGAAAAGATAATGCACAAATTTATCGTAATGAATGAATAAGTCTCCGGCGACAATTTTTCCCTTATAAACAGCCAATAAAATCTCTGCATCAGAATTATTAAATAAAAATTTAAAAATATTAATCGGATAAGGAACTGTTTTTCTTCTTTTTAAATTAATCAAATATAAATTGTAAAATTGCTCCAATTCTTTTAAATCAGAACATTTTTTAATTTCCAAACCCTGGTTTTCGGCATTTTTTATCGAGTGCCTTAATGGCTTTCGAAAAGAAGCGAATAATTCCTCGGCATTTATATTTTTCAAGTCTTCTACCCAGTGGGCAGAAACTTCCGTATCCGGATTGCCCGGTTTGATTTGGGGATGAAATTTTATCTTGATATTTTCGAATTCCTCCAAAACATCTTTTTCAAATTGCTCGATGTTAAAATTTTCTTTTATAGGAATTGGCCCGCCATATTCACAAAAAGGCAAAGAAATCAATTTAGTTCCGACCCTAGCCAAAGTAAACAACATTTCATCCCCGCCTACCGGACGGACAGGCTTGTATAAATAATATTCGAATTTCAGCCATTTGAATTCATTTTCCAAAAATTCCTGCCATTCTAAGGAATGGAAAAATGTTTTAAATAATGTTTTGTCCAATAATTTCTGTAGCTCTGCTTTATTCTCTATTTTTTGAAAATTCTTCATAAATTTGTTCGCCTGTTTTGAATTCGTAGCCGATTTTTTTCAAAAACCCCAGCATTTCGTCAAGCTGTTTTAAGTATTTCTCTCCACTGTTTCTGGAACTTTTCCCCTTGAATCTTACCCCGTCCCAAGAATGCATGGAAAAACTGATAAATTGCGGCTTCTTCAACCAGAATAAAATCTTGAAGAAAAACACGCCCAATTTTCTTAGCCAGGTTCCTACCAAAGGAATACTGAACGGAGCCGGGCTTTCGGGAATTTCCAATATTTTCACCCCGTTAAATGTCGCCGCTGGCGACCCCGCTTCGCGGGATTTAACGGGGTAAATCCTTTTTCTGTAATCGTCTTTAACTGGCCAATAAGGTTCAACTGGGGCTCGACCATTGTGACCTTCATATTTTTTAAGCCGCCAAGGATATCTGGGAAAAACGCTGGCATCATATAAAAAGCCGTATTTTTCCAATATTGGGAATTGCTCGTTATCAATAATATTTCGCGGAGCTCGAAATCCCTCGGGGGAAACGTCGAAGTTATCTTTGAATAAATCGATAAAATCTAAAACTTGTCTTTCTCTTTCGATAAGGTTTAATTTATTCAATGGGACATGATAATAATTATGGCAACCGATTTCGTATTCCTTGACCCATTTCTTAACCAATTCTGGATATTTTTCCAAAACTTCACCTGTAATAAAAAGCGTGGCATCAACGTTGTGTTTTCTAAAAACATTAAGGATATTATCCAGTTTCTCTATTCCTTCAAAATCTTTCTCTTTATTGTCCGCCGAAGCTCGCTCCGAGCGAGCGGAGGCGGATTCGACGTCAATTGACAAAAAACAAATCTTCATATTTTTTGACCATTTCTTTCAGGTTAAATTTTTCGATTACGGTTTTCTTTGCGTTTTCGGCAATTTTTTCTCTCAACCCCTTATTTTCAGCCAGATTCTTTATTGCTTCGGATAATTGTTTTGGGTTTCTTGTTTCAACTAAGATTCCGTTTATTTTGTTTTCTATGATTTCCGGCATAACGCCGACTGCGGTAGCAATAACCGGCACTCCGGCGGCCATGGCTTCAAGAATAGTCCAGGGGAATCCTTCTTTAACTGACGACAAAACAAAAATATCGAAAGCTTTAAGATATTTATATGCTTCGGGTATGGCTCCAATCAAAAAGAAATTGTTCTCCAATCCGTATTTTTTAATCAGGTTCTCCAATTTTTTTCTTTCCTGACCCTCGCCAATAATTATAAATTTTATATTATTATCCTTTATTAAATCGGCTGCTTCAATCAGATATTCCAAGCCTTTTACCGGATAAAAATTGGCCACCGTTCCAACCAATTTGGTATCTTGTATCCTAGGGCCAATATTTGATATTTTTTTAGATAACTCCTTCCAGGCGCGCTCTTCGGGTAAAAATTTCAATTTATCAGCATCAATTCCGTTATAAATAGTAAGAATTTCCTTCCTCGGTTTTATACCTAATTTTATTGCCTGTTGTCTGTCTGATTCGGCATTATTGATGATTATATCTTTCC
>CAYGVF010000087.1:0-9244 GCA_964353285.1 uncultured Candidatus Saccharibacteria bacterium
TGTCAATCCGAGAAAGTCGTAAATTTGTCCCATCCAAACCGTATCGCGCCGAGCCAAATAATCATTAACCGTTACCAAATGCACTCCCTCTTCGGTCAAAGCATTTAAATATATGGGCAAAGTAGCGGCCAGGGTTTTTCCTTCCCCGGTTTTCATTTCCGCAATTTTCCCCTGATGAAGAACGATTCCGCCAATCAACTGAACATCGAAGTGCCTCTGTTTCAAGGTTCTCTTTGAGACCTCTCTGACCAGGGCAAATGCTTCGGGCAAAATATCGTCGAGCGATTCTCCTCCGCCAGCTGGCGGATTTAATCTTTCTTTAAATTCACTGGTTAAATTTTTCATTTCTTCATTAGAAAAACGCTCGAATTTCGATTCGAGCTTATTTATTTCCTCAACCATCGGCTGAATTTTATTTAAATATCTTTTATTCGGATCGCCAAATAATTTTTCGAGCATGGATTATAATACCGTCTTATCTGTTCCTTTCGGATACCAATTAAATTCTGATTTATTGATGATAAATATCGATTCGGGTTTGCCGCCCTGGGTCAGAAAACTGTCCGCGGTCATATTGACCCAGTGAAGAATTCCAATATCTCCGCCGGTGACTTCCAGAAAATAAACTTTGGGCGAATCAACATAGCGGTAAAGATTAGAAGTTATAAAAGCATCTCGAGTTGCCGGACTAACGGTCTTCACCGCTTTCCAACCGCCCGTAAGATGTCCGTACATATTGAAGATTGTCGGATTTAAAAACAATCTCTTGTACCCATACTGACTGATGATGAAGACGTCGAAATCTCCTTGGGCGCGGATTAAATCTCCCTCTTTCAAACCATAATTTTCGGGCCTAGCCATTCCGCTGGGCGTAGGCGCCGGCTCTGGTTGCGGCTCGGCCACCGGCTCCTCAAAAACAGTAGTGGCTATTGCAAGAGTGAAAGGAACCGCGGTTCCGTTGGTGTCAAAGCCGCTCCTTTTAAATTGATTAGAAATAATTATTGTAACCGAATCAACATCATCTTTAAAATTCGGGATTTTCAAAATTCCTTTTTGACCAGATAAAACAAGATAATTAATTACTGTCGGCTTCGAAAAGTATTCGATAATATAAATAACATTAAAATTGGATTTATCGGTTGAGCCCTGAAATTCTAGTTCCAAATCCTTGGCAATGGTCCCGGCATCCTGCTTGTTTATGAACCTGTACCAATAAGGAGCCCAATCTTTGATATTTTGAGCAATATTAATAATACTTGTCGAAACGATACTGTAATCTATTGGCGAAACATTAACAGTACCCTTAAGATACGGATTTTTATAGCTGTAGCGGCCATCGGACAAAGAACTGTTGTTTAAATAACTCGCGATTGTCCAGTTATTGAAAACCTGAGAAAAATTAAATCCCTTGTCCTGTAATGCCTGCTCAACGCTAAAAATTCCAATTTTATTATTAAAAAGCATCGAAGAAAAAATACCCTCTCCAAATTGCTCGGCCAAATAATGGCCGAGAAGATTGACCGGCGGGTAATCAAAACGGTCTCCCTTCCACTCGGTCAGGGAATTAAAGGGATTGGCCAAAAAATCACTTACCCTTCTTTCCAGATTTGTGCCGCTGTATACGCTGTCATAACCGGCTGCAGTCGGAGCGTATTCGCTCCTTAATTCGTTTAACCAAATTTCTTCTACCAGACCTCTTATTCTTTCTTTTTCATTCCAGGTTATCAAGTGCTGAAATTCATGAGCAATAAAACTTTTCATCAATGGATTATCAATCTGTGTGGCGTTTATATAAAGCATTTCTTTTTCATTGGAAGTAGATTCGTCGCTTTTCGGAATTTCGTCCTTGGAATTGAAATAACCTCCGGCTGTAGATTTGATATTTGTTAACAAAATTGTTATTTTCGAATCGTTATCAATTCCCGGATCCCATTCGGAGCCGAAAATATAATGGGATGACGGGTAAATCGTATTATCGAATTCTTTGGCAAGATTAATAATCGACTCGAGATAAGAAGTTTGCTCTAGGGCCAAAAAGGAGCCCCAGTATTCGTCTTCGATATAAAAATATGCTTTCGTAGAAATATTTTTTAGAGTTGCCGATACCTGGGTTCTGCTCTTCCAATCATAAGAGGGATCAACGAAAAAGTTTACCTTTTCCCCTACTTCGGCTGCCAAAACATGGGTCGATAAGACAATAAAAAGCCCGCCCAAAAACAGCAGGGTCAATAATAATTTTCTTTTCTTTAAAAAAGACATCATCTTGGTTATATCTTAAATTGCGTTGCCAAAGGAGCCCGGAAAGTAAAAACCCCAATACTTGGTATTGAATGGGTACTAGTTCCGGGACTCCCCCAGCAACACAATCGTATATGTTAAGTATAATTTATGAAAATAATAAGGTCAAACCCCTCGACTACGTTCGGGGTAAATAAAGAGAAACCTCGACATAAAGCCAGAGGTTTCTCCCCAAGTAATGGAGTCGTCTCTTGCGAGACTACCCATCCAATAAATACATCTTAGCAAACTTAAAAATGATTGTCAAGGGTTTTGTATCCCCATCCACTTTTTGACCCTCTCGATTCCTTCTTCGATTTTAACCGTTGGTTTCCAATTTAAAAGTTTTTTGGCTTTTTGATTATCGGCTAAGGTGTGCCGTATGTCTCCCTTTCTGGCTGGCTTATAAACGATTTCCCCGCCAATCAATTGAGCAAGCTTGTTTACGGTATAATTATTGCCAGCGCCGATATTAATCACTTCGCCTTTTCCGACTTTGTCGCTTTCCATAGCCGAAACAACTGCCCGCACAGTATCTCCGACATAAGTAAAATCTCGACTTTGCTCGCCATCACCCTCGATGGTCAATGGCTCGCCTTTGATTTTTTGCTGTAAAAACACGCCCAATACCAGAATATAAGAACCTTCGAAGGAAATGCGGGGACCATAAACATTAAAAAATCTCAAAGAAACAGTTGGTAATCCGTGAAGCTTATGAAATAACTGACAGTATTTCTCGCCCATTAATTTCTGTAAAGCATAAGGACTTTTGGGGTTGGTAATCATTTCCTCGTGTAATGGCAATCTTTCCTGCTCTCCGTATACCGATGACGAGGAAGAAAAAATAAGTTTCTTAACCCCGGCATCTTTTGCCGCCAATAGAACGTTTAATGTTCCCAAAACATTATTGCTGTGGGATTCAGCTGGAAATTCAATTGAATAGGGCACTCGGGGCCTGGCTGCCAAATGAAGAACATAATCGATATCTTTAAAAACCGGCTTTATTTTTTCCAAATCCCGAATATCCGACTCGTGAAAAACAGCTTTGGGATTTAAATTTTCTCTTTTCCCGGTAGAGAGATTGTCAATAATAACAACATCGAAACCCCTTTCAATCAGAGCATCGACTAAATGAGAGCCAATAAAACCGGCTCCGCCGGTAACTAATACTTTTTTTCGTTGTTGAATCATTGAATTTATTTCGGCAGCGAATTAATAAATTTTTCTGCTTCTTCTTTAAATTTAGGATCTATTTCAACGGCTTTAAGAGCGGCACTCCTTGCTTTATTGAAGTCTCCCGCTTTTGCATAGGCGGCTGCCAAGGAAGCGTAAAATTGAGGATTTGTCGGCTGTTCGACTATCGCTAAAAGATAATATTCTATAACTTTTTGAATATTCCCGACTTTTTCATAAATATTTATCAAACGCATTAAATCTGCAACGCTGTCTTTGTATTGCGTATAACCCAGTGCTATTGCTTTTTCGACGTCGTAAGCCGCTTCATTGTAATTCCCCGCCTGATAAGCGACTACTCCCAAAAACCACCAAGAAAGCGGAACGCTGGAATTAAGGTCAAGCGCCTTTTTAAAGCTCTCGTAGGATTCTTGGTATTTCTTTTGAGACATCTGCGCCTGTCCCAGTTCATACCAAATTCTGGGATTTTTGTTATTGAGATCGATCGCTTTTCTGATATTCTCTTCTGCCTTTTTCCCGGCTTCGGCTTCTTTCCCGATTAAAAGAATATACATTCTCCCCACATAAAGATAAGGGGTTGTATCCAGGGGATATTTCTCTGTGTTTTTCTCTGTCTCTTTAATCGTGTAATGAAGAATCGATGGATCAAAATCACTGTTTTTTTGTTTCTGGGATTCCACAACCTGAATAGCAAAAGCAGCTAATTTATGCCTTATTTCATAAGCTCCCTGCGGACTATTATAATTAAGAGCTTCTACATATTTGTCGTATGCCTTTTGGCCATTGCCGCCCTGACCAGCTATAATGGCCCTTGTACAAGCAAAATTGGCTCGAGCCGGCTTTATGTTTGTTTGATAAACAGTAATGGCTGCCAAAACCAGTAAAACAATCATTAGGAAAACTGACGGTCTCTGTTCAACGACTCCTTTATCCCCCTTTGATTCTATTGGGGGGGCGGGTGGATTTGCATCTTGCAAACTTAAAAAATTAATATAACCCAAAATCAGAAAGAATAAAAAGTAATTGGCAAAAGTATCGAAAATAAAAAGATTCTGGCCGAAATAAGCAAGCAGAGCTGCCGATAAAACCCCAAGAGTCAATCCGTCGATAGCTCTCTTTTTAAACTTTTTAATCAGGAAATAAAAAACAACACCAAAAATAGACAGATAGCTTAAGACGCCCACCACTCCTTCGGTAGACAGCATTTCCAAAAATATATTATGAGCTCGGTCCCAAATTGTCTCTGCGCCCAGATGGGTAAAGTGCCTGGGGTCGAAATATTTCATGTGTAAAAACATAAAATTTTCCGGACCCCAACCGAATATCGGCTTTTCTTTCCAGCCCAAAATGGCGCTTCTCCACGACCATAATCGCGTCTGAATCGTGGAGGTACCAATAGAAATATCCGTGATCCTCTTCAACCAGCCGATGTTTTTTACCCGGGGCTGGGTTCTGTTCAACAGAATGAATACAACCAGAATTATAAAAATAATCACCGCCACCAGCAGAGAAGTTTTAATCTTCCGATTTTTCGAGGTAAAAATAAAAAATAGAACCAAAAGAAAAATAGAGCCCAAAAAAGAAAGTATTGCCCCCCTTACTGCGGTCATCAATAAAACTGGAATTCCCAAAATAATCACTGCCGCAAAAAAACCTTTTTCCTGTATCTTTGTTTCTTTTCTCAATAAAAACAAAAGGGCTAAATAAAAAATAAATAAAAGATAGCCGGCAAAAAGAGCTGGATTGCCAATCGTACCGATTACCCGTTCACCGTGCTGCCATCCCACAAAAAAATTGCCCAATTTTAAGCGCTGGCCAAAAGCAAATAAAATTGATAAGAAACCGACAAAAACCGACAATTTTAGAACCTTATTCCAGTCTTCTTTGCTTTTGATAATGCTGGTCAGAATAACGAAATAAACCCAGAAATGCAAAAAACTAAAAATCCCGCCCATCCTCTCCAAGCTTCCCCAAAAACTATTATAAAAATCGACCCCGATAATACCGGTAAAAAGGTAGAGTCCGGTAAAAATGGAAAAGGTTATCAATAGAGTAGTCCACTTTGGCCGATAATCTTTATTAATAATAATCAGAGGAATATAAAAAACCGCCATTATCTCGACTAGCGATCTAAAAATTACCATTTTTCCGAAGTGAAATGGCGATATATATTGGGAAAAAATCACCAAAGGCAAAAACAGGGAAATAAAAATTCCCCAGCGGAGTATTTTTGCGTAGACTTGAGAAATATTCATATTTAAATCCATTATACTTTTTATTAAATTCTATTGTCAACCACAATAAATTAAGATAGAATTAAAATAACATTTAATTCGGCGTATGAAGACCAAAAAATTCATTCTTTTAATAGGTGATGTGATGGTTTTGTATTTGTCTCTGATTATCGCTCTTGGCATTCGTTATCAGGGCTTTGATTTTGGTATTCTCCAAAGGCATCTTTTGCCGTTCTCCATAATTTATATTATCTGGTTGATTATTTTTTATATCCATAACCTCTACGACTTGGATATCGCCAAAAACAATATCGAATTTTCCTCGGCCCTGATCAGGGCTTTGATTATCGGCGGTTTGGTTTCGATAATCTTTTTCTATTTGGCGCCGAATTTTGCTTTTGGGGCAATCACGCCAAAAACCAACTTATTTCTAAATGTTTTGGTTTTTATGGTTTTGTTCTACGGCTGGCGCTATCTCTTCAATTTTTTGGTAGGCTCAATAAAATTAAAATTAAACACTGCTATAATCGGCTATAATCCCCAAGCCATTGAATTGGCCAAAGAAATAATAAAAAATCCCCAATTGGGATATAAATTGAGGATGATTATAAAAAATCACGAAGAGATAGACAGAACGGAATTACCCGAAATCAAAATAACCGAAGGACTAAAAAATCTCAAAGAAACATTAGAACAAGAAAAAATCGCCATTGCCGTGGTTGTTCCGGAAATCTATCAATCTCCCAATCTAATCCAAAGTCTTTTCGAGTGTATCCGCTATAAAATTGATTTTATTAATCTTTCTGAGTTTTACGAAAAAATAACTCAAAAAATTCCCCTAACGGCAATTAATCAACTTTGGTTCTTGGAAAACATTTCTCAAAGGAATCAAACCACATATGAATTTTTCAAAAGAATTTTTGATTTTTCCCTTGCTTCTCTGTTTTTGATCGCCTCTTTGCCTCTCTGGATAATTGTCGCTATAATTATAAAAATCGATTCGTCCGGCAATGTATTTTACAAACAGACTCGCATTGGTCAGGGCGGAAAACCCTTCCAACTTATTAAGCTTCGCTCAATGATAAAAGATGCGGAAAAAGACGGACCGAAAATGACCCAAGAGAATGATCCGAGAGTCACTAAATTGGGCAAATTTTTACGCAGAACGCGACTCGATGAAACTCCTCAACTCTGGAATATCATCAGGGGACAAATGAGTTTCGTGGGTCCTCGGGCAGAAAGACCGGAATTTCATCAAAAACTCAAAGCAAAAATACCGTTCTATCAAGAAAGATATCTGATAAAACCAGGACTTTCTGGTTGGGCCCAAATTAAACACGGTTATACTTCGTCTATCGAGGATAATTTTGAAAAACTACAATACGACCTCTACTATGTTAAAAACCGTTCCCTTCCTCTCGATTTAAGTATAATACTAAAAACAATCAATATAGTTCTCAGGGGAAGAGGAAGATAAAATGAGTAAAAAAAATACAATTTTTATAATTGTTGCCGTATTTACCGTAGTTGCCTTTTTCTTAAGAGTGTTGCCATTCGGTTACGCTACATCACCTATATATTTTGACCATCCCGATTTGCTTTGGGAAGCTCTTAATATCGGAAAAGCGGTTGCCGAACGGGACCTTTCTCCGTTAAAAGTCTTTCCTCCTTATCCGTATTTTTTCTCCTACATATTTTTGCTGTTTTTCGGAATTGTTTACCTGGCAGGAATAATCGGGGGCGCATTTGCCTCTGCGGCCGAATTCATAAACTATGTCATACTGCAAATGGACCAATTGCACGAAATAACAAGAATAATAGTTTCTGTTTCGGGAGCACTGCTTGTACCATTGGTCTATTTGGTTACCCGAAGATTGGTTTCAGAAAAAGAAAGTAACAAGAAAAATACATGGGCAATAACCGCTTCCTTGTTGGCGATGCTACTCATGACTTTCAGCCTGCTTCACAACCATTTCGGCAAGGTTAATCGTCCATTTGTGCCTGTATCTGTTCTTTTCTTCCTCAGTTTCTGTTTTTATCTAATTTTATTAAAGAAAAAGAATTTCCTGTCTTACATCGCCTTAGGTTTGGCTGTCGGTGCGACCGCAGGCACTCTCCAGAACGGTTTTCTGGCAATAATCTTTCTGTTTTTGGGACATTTTTTCCTGATTCATCAGCAAACAAGAAAAACAGGGGTCTTAAACAAACTCAAAAAATTTATATCCTGGCAACTTATTGTTAGTCTAATAAGCTTCTTATTGGTTACGGCTCTTTGCTATCCCCATGCTGTTCTTTCTTTCAAAAAAGCTCTAAATTTAGAAGAGGGAAAAATTAATTTGACCCTAGCCGGAAACGAATACCACGTCGACCGTTCAGACCAACTATCAGACTTTGCCGGTGGTGGCTTCATTACAGAAATAAAGGGCTTGTTCTTTTACGAGCCGGGTTTAATGATAATCTTATTGTTTCTTCTGGGTTTTTTATTTATGCTCCGAAAGAAGAAAGAAGAAAACAAAAACCCTGAGGAATTATCCCCGTATTACAAACAAGGTGCGTGGGGAGCAATAATCTTCGTGGTCTTTTACTTGATTTTGTTCGGATTCTATAATAACATGCGTTTTCGAATGCTGACTCCCCTAATTCCATTTCTTTGCATGATAACGGGAATAGCTTTATTTATTGTTTTAAACAGGGCATCCCAAAAATATAAATATTGGATAATCGGCTTTGTTGGTTTGATTCTGATAATACCAATTATCCAATCTGTTCGTTTAACGACCCTGACAATGAAAAACAGCACCCAAGAACTGGCCGCAAAATGGATAAAGACCAACATCGGCGCGAATGAAACGATTGCCATTGAAAGCCACTCCCGCCTTAGAATCGAACCCTCCCAAGAAAGCTTGAAGAGGCGCCTTGATCTGTTGGGTCCAGATTCTTTGGGCCAAAGAGACCAGCTCCTGCTTTTAATGAGTAAGGACGACTATCTCAAGGACTCTATGATGGTATTCCCCATTTTTGTATTCAAAGAAGATTACGACAAAATTTACAATTTTTTAAAAACAGAAACCGATTATCTGGTGCTGGGACGTTATGCTTCGAAACTAGGAGTCAATCCGGTCGAAGACCCCATCTACCAAATTAGCTTGCCCCTAAACAAGGTATTACTTCAAAAATTCAGTCCGTTTAAAAATGATTCTTCTAAAAGAATATCGGATTTTCCCCAAGGGCTAGAGAATCCTATTCTTGATCTTTGGGCATACCAAAGAATGGGGGCGGTAATAGAAATTTATGAATTTAGAAGAAACAATTAAAACAAGAAGAAGTATTAGAATATTTCAAGACAGGAAAGTAGAACCTCCTTTAATCGAGAAAATTATCGAATTGGCTACTTATGCGCCGTCGGCTTGTAATATTCAAGGGTGGAGATTTATTGTAGTTAAGGACGATAAAACTAAGCAAGAATTAGTAGACCAGGGAGGGGCAATATTGATCAAGAATGCGCCTACCGGAATCCTGATTCTTTATGATAATCAAAC
>CAYGVF010000088.1:0-4270 GCA_964353285.1 uncultured Candidatus Saccharibacteria bacterium
TACGCTGTATATTTTCGCTGGCGGACAAGATAGATATCCGTTTATGAATGAGGGTGGGTGGCAAGTACCTCAAAGATGGTCTTTTGCGATAATTACGGATTTACATATTGGTGATGGATTTTTGGATTATGGTAGTCCTGGTTGGGATGATAGTAGTGGTCAAGAATCTACGTATTCTATTCGGAACCTAAAAAATATCATTGCTCGTATAAATTCTAATAAAGAAAAATATAATATCGCCTTTGTAGTAGTTGATGGTGATTTTACCAATAGCGCAGAATTATCAGAATTAAATAAAGCAAAAGATATTTTAAATAATTTAGAAATCCCCTGGATCCCGATAATCGGAAATCATGATGTTTGGCCATATACATTTTTTTCAAGCGCACCAGAGGTTAACGAATCAGATAATTCAGGAACAGACAAATTTTTCAATGATATATTTAATTCTCAGTACGAAGAATTAAGAGATATCTTTCAAAACTGGGAAAAAGCAAGTGTTCCAGTCTGGAATCCAGAAACAGACCCATATCATTTTAGTTTTTTCCAGAATTTTACTTTCGATTTTAATGGTTATCATTTTATAGGATTTGATTTTAATCATCGAGACAATGAGAAAATCCTACCAGGTTCTGCGGCAGAGGGTAATTTACACATTTTTTCAGATGGGACATGGTATTGGTTAGTAGAACATTTAAAGCAGTATTCCGACGACCATCCTGAAGAACAAGAAAAAATTATTTTATTTGCACATCATCCATTCAGAAAACATTATTCAAAAGGATTATTTAATATAGGATTTTCGGAGTATGAATTAAATACCATTAATAATTTTCTTAAAAGTTATAAAGATAAAATAGCATTTCAATTTGCCGGGCATACTCACGATAAGCAAGTTTTTGATTTTAAAGATATTATGCCCGTAGTTGAAACACAAGCAAATGTTGAGGGCCCTGTTACCAGAATTGTTCAAGTTTATCCTGATGGCAAGATAGATTACTCCCAATTATTGCCTGAAAAAATGATGATTATTAAAGCTCACTCTCCTGTTGATTTGGAAGTCGTGGATCCTAGTGGTTTAACCATTAATAAGCAACTTAACGAAATTACTGGAGCAAGTTATTTTGAAGAAGATATTGATGAAGATGGCGACCCTGATGACATAATTGAAATTCCAGAGCGAAAAATGGGAGAGTATCAAATAAGAGTTATTCCGGAAGATGGGGCTACTCCTAAAGATACGTACACTCTCGAGGTTTCTACTCTTGAAGATACCTTTGGTTATGTACCAACTTTATTAGCAGAAAATACTCCAATTAGTGAAATTCCAACCCAGCCCTATATTTTTCAGTCAAAAGAAAGAAAAGTCACCCAGATTACTTATACGGGAGAATTGAATGGCCAGTATTCTGACCAAGTTAATTTAAGCGCTATCTTAATTGATGCAGATGGCAATCTTCTTGCCAATAAAACAGTTATTTTTCAAATCGGCGAGCAGTCAATTTCAGTTATAACCAATGAAAACGGGATTGCTTCTACTATACTGACTTTAAATCAAATTCCGGGTCAGTATTATCTCGTTGAAGCTGATTTTGCCGGAGACGAAGATTATCTACCCTCTTTTGATTCAGAATACTTTGAAATCTTGAAGGAAAATACAATCATTAACGTTATAGAAAAAGAAGGATTTGCCTTTGATGAGATAATTCTGGAAGCAGAAATCAAAGACGATGATGAACAAATTTTTCTACTAGATGCCGAAGTTGAATTTAAAATAGATGGCAAAACATTGGGAATAGTTAAAATTAATGAGGAAGGTATAGCAACTATCAGTTGGCAAGTAGATTTAATTCCAAAAGAAATAACTGAAAATTATCCCATAGAAGTTGTTTTTGCTGGTAACGATTATTATCAATTGGCAGTTGGTCAAGTAGATTTTATTTTAAAGAGTGCCGAGTGGTTGAAGCAAGATGCTATTTCAGAATTAGAAAAAACCAAAACTGGCGATAAGAAACTTGATAAAGAGATTGATAAAATTATCTGGTTCATCAATCAAAGTTTAAATGAAAATTTATGGCTTGACGCATCTCGTTTGGTTTTCTTTGAAAAAGGAAATTGCAATAATCTAAATTTAGAAAAAATATTAGACAAAGATGAATTAGACATAGAGAATATTAGCTTAAAATGTCTCAAATCGGGAATTGTAGCCTTTTATTACGAGAAAATGGCTGTAAAGTTGATGATGCTGAGACCAGTTTTTGAAACAGTGATTGAAAATTTGGTCAAGACAGATAAATTATTAGCTCAAGTTTCTCTTTTTGATGCTCAAAATACGCCGATTAAAAATCCAAAATTCCAGAAAATTGTTGAAAACCAGATAAAGAAAGCTGAACAAGAGATTCAAAAAGGAGAGATAGAATTACAGAAGGACAAACTTGATAGGGCAATTACAAGATTTGGTAAATCATGGCTATACTCCCAATTAGCTATAAAATTCGCAAATTGGGACAAGTTATAACTTTATAATCTAAGTATAGGTCGAATTAAATATATATTAATTATTAATTAAATGAAATTTAAAGCTATGAATATAAATAATAATCTTCCACCTAAAAAAGCATCAGTTTCTTTGGTTTTTGGATTTGTAGGTATCTTATTGGGCTTATCATTATTTTTATTCAATATACCTAATCTGGCATTGGTTTTTTTACTTCTTATTTTAGAAGGAATGTTGGTAATATCGGGATTAGTTATAGGCATAAAAAGTCTAAAAGTTCTTAAAAGTATAACGGCGGTAGCAGGCATAATTCTATGTGTAATTGCTATATTGATATGGATGTACGAACTTCTTTTTATTTACGCACATCTATAGACAGAAAGAAGGGAAAATTATAAATAAATCTATGACAAAATAAAAAGCTCATCGCTGGGCTGTTTTTATTTTAAGATTTACTTGCCAGGGCACTAAAAGGGGATTATTATGATGGTGTCGGGGTATTTTTTCACCGTCGCTGGAACGGAGGGGCAAGGGAGTCCCGACGCGTGGAAAACCTTCTTTGTCCCATCCAGTATTAAATAAATCTGTAAAAATAAATAAATTTATTATGATTTTAGAAGCATTGAAGGAAATAGCGAGTTTAGTTAAAAACACAGCGAAATTTTTGAATAATTATGCCACTTTGATTTTAGCTGGCATCACCGTTATATATGTTTATTTTACCTATAAAATGGCGAAGACAATGTCAAAACAAGTTATTGCCGATATTCAAGTTTCTAACATAATTCTCGGAAGCGCTTTTTTAAATAGCTGGTTTATTGAGAGGAAAAAAAATAATCCGGAACAAATAGATAACTCTTTTGAGTTTAATTTATTATTTGATGCCAGAAATAGAAGTTCTGGTAGCGGAAGTATTGATAAACCAATATTAATTTTGAGATTCAGAAATGACAATTTTAAATATGAAGTATTCCCAACAACAAAACATACAGAATGGGAGAAGGTTGACGCCACTATGTCTAGGGGAATTACCACCGATTTTGGTGGAACAATATTTTTGCGAGGAGGAGAATCACAAAAGATAGAATTAGATTATCAGCTTTATAATTTTGGGGATGACCTTACCAAACACATTAAAGAAAACCTTGATTTATTAAAATATTATATTAAATTTGATGATAACTTAGGAAAAAGACATGTAATAAGGATTAGAGATATTAAGCCCGTGGGGGAAGTTGGAAGAGAATAATTGTATGGTAATTGTGTTAAAATAATTTTTATCTAAAACTCATATGTGCATACTAAATTTATTAACAATCAATAAATACTATAAAATGAGCGACGAGGAATTAGAAAAAGAGGCGGTCAAATGGAACATTAAACAATACGCTACCCAGAATGGTTTGATCATCAGACAGGTAATTATTGATGCGATTATCAAGAAAAATAAAGCAAATGATTCTCGTTTGGCAATTGCTATTTCTATTTTAGCTTTAATTGTAAGCATTCTGGTCTTGATTTTTAAATAATTAAGATAGTTGTTAAACAGGTTCTAATTTATTCCATCCAACGACAATTTTTGCTACCGAATTAATTCGGTAGCTAATTTATTTTTAAATAGAGGGCGACCCCAGCACCGAATTTTGCTGGGTTTTTGTTTGGCTCGGCGCTTCGCCTATAAGGGATGTGGCTATTCGCCACACGCGCCTCGCGAGGTTATACACGGCAAAATTGATGCGGGGCAAGTGCAGAAGTGGAAATTAAAGATACGGT
>CAYGVF010000089.1:0-6096 GCA_964353285.1 uncultured Candidatus Saccharibacteria bacterium
TAATTTAAAGTATAAACAATTTCATCGCCAGGAGAGGCATAATAAATCTTGTTAACCGATTTGGAAATAGAAATCGATGGCGCGCCGACAACCGTGACAAAAAAGTTTGCACAATTACTATAAACGAGGCTAAGTTCATTACTTTGAATGCTTCCTCGGTTTTTGATTTCAGTGGTTCCGATCGGAGCGTTGTTGTTCACTCTCACGGTGATGGTAATCTGACCCGATTGACCGGGACTCAAGGTTCCGATGTTCCAGGTATCGGTTCCCGAACTTGGAGCGGGATTGGCACTGACAAAGGTTATATATTGCTGATTGACATAATTTAAAGGGTCTTTGACTATAACCTCGGTAGCCTGAGCATTCCCGATGTTTGCATAATTCAAAGTATAAACAACTTCTTCACCCGGTACAGTATTGCTCTTGTCAACTGTTTTATTAACAACCAAAATCGGAGCACCCGGCTCTTCTTTAAAACCGTAAATTCTTATTGCGTAAAGAAGAAGACTAGAGCCAGTACCCTCGATTTGTAAATCGCTATTGGCCGGAAAACTTAAAGTCTTATTGACTACATTGGTATGGGTGTCGATTGCGTTCCAAGCATCTGCACATTCGGAATCAATGCTGATTATATCGTCGCCCATATCCGGAACATCCCCCTTGTCAATATAAGTAGCCGGAGGAGTTAGATTATTAAAACCAGTGCCAGTATAAACGCTCATTGTTTCATCGATTTGGGGCGGAACATCCGGGCGATGACTGTAGGCAATTTTCATATCGATACCGTAATTGCCGGCTGGAGCATTCAAATCAATCCAGGCATCCCTGTCATCCGAACCATTCCAAATCTGTGCTATCAAATAAGGAGGAATACAAATATCCCCGGCTGTTTCCTCGGCGTGAAATCTGGGGTCGCTAACATAAATCCAGCCCGAATCATAGAATTCGGCTGCTTTCACACTCGAAAAGGGAGTTAAAACAGAAATAAAAACACTGACAGTAATCAAAACTGACAGTGATTTGGCACTTAATTTTTCCCTAGAAACAAAGGTTTGGTTTTTCATAAATTTTTATAAATTTATTAAATTATTAATGCTTATTCAATATTATCACAATATTTAAAATCTGTCAATACCTAAGGCCTTAATTGCTATTCTTTTCCAGTTGGTATTTATCGGCCAACAGCTCAAAAGATAAAGGATTGGCTGACTGTCCTGTTTCTCGATGTTTAAATCTTTGGGCAATCGGATTTCTTTTTCTAAAACTTGATAAATATATTTTTTCTTCGGCGAAAATATCCAGATTTCGTCTCCGGGATTAAGTTTGTTCAGTAATCCGAAAATCGAACCATAATCGCCCTTATACCAAGGATATGCAGAACTATGGCCCAAGATTATGGTTGTTCCCCCGTTTTCCGGTAATGCTGACTCCGGCCAAAAAGCTACTCCGTTTTCCAATGCTCCTTGCAAAGAGTCTTCGTTGGTATTCTCCGGCCAAATAATCGGTGCGTCTATTCCAAGCGAAGGAATTATTATTCTTTGCGGTATTTGAAGCGATTTATTCTCTTCGCAGACAGAATCATCCGAATTTTTCAACAGTGAATCAACAATCTTCGCATCAATCGGCTCTGGCCCAAGAAAATGATATTTAACCTGAGCATAGATAAAACGCCCATTAAAAATAAACAGATTAAAGCCAAAAACAATAAAAAATAAAAAAAGGAAGACCGTGCCCTCCTTTATTTTTAGGGATACCATACCTTTTTAAATTATGTCAATACCCTTGTTTAAAAATTCCTGACCGTTAAACAAAGCTATGCCGGCGATTAAAAGAATAACGATTATTGAGGTAAAAATCAATCCAGGGTATTGAACTCTAATGTTTACAAAAATAGTCAATAATAATACCAGGGTTAATAAGCCCGCAACAATAAAATAGATTTTGTTTATTGCTGGCTCCGACTTCTCGGAAACAGTATTTAAAACGCTTTTCGATTCGATTTCTGTCCCACCTATTCCCACTGATGGAGTTTTTGTTTCCTGATTCGGGGTTACGGATGTTGCTTCGGGCGGAACTGTTTTTGCGATCTCCAGCTTGGTTTCTGCTGCTTTTGAACTCGCGATTTTTCCGAATAACTGAACAGCTAAAACAGTGTCTTTGCCGTTTATCTTGCCCTCGATTACCGCAATTCCTATTTCTTGATATTTCGAATTTAAAATATTGTTTCTGTGTGACAATGATTTCATCCATGCCTGATGAAGATATTTGCTGTCCGTAAAGTCTTTGGCTAGATTCTCGCCCGCTGCCACATACTTATAACCAACTCTATCAAACCAATACCAAGGAGTTGTTCCAGACGGACTAGTATGAGCAAAATAGTCATTGTTAATCATGTCCTGAGCTTTTTGTTGGGCAGCCTGATTCAATTTATCGTTTATCTTTAAAGGCTTAAGTCCCGCGTCCATTCTTTCCTTGTTAACCATATCGATTAAATCCGAACTGGTAACTACGGCAAATTCGCTGATTCGAGGGTAATACAAAAACCAGGAAAAAACCAAAAACTTTATCACCAATAAAATTACGGCCAGAATAAACAAATTCTTCGGCCTCAAAAGATAGGGTCGAAAATCGTTGTACTTACTGGGAAAAACCGCCTTGTGTGTTTTTACCACTATTCTTTTCATGTTCTTACTCATACTTTATCTATTATACAAAATAAAGGTATGAATGTCAAGGAGTTATTTATTATTTAAACCACTAATTGAATTATATAAAATAAAAATAAATTTTAAAAATCTAAAAGGCCGCGCCAAGCGCGGCCTTTCTGAATAATGGCTAAAAACTTTATCTCTTGCTCCACTGCGGTCTTCTACGCGCTTTTTTAAATCCGAATTTTTTCCTTTCTACGGCTCTTGCGTCACGAGTCAAATATCCCGATTTTTTCAGTTTCTTTCTGAAATTAATATCGAAAAGAACCAATGCCCTGGAAAGGCCATGTCTAATCGCTTCGGCTTGACCGGTAATACCGCCACCCTTTACCTTTATTGTTCCGCTAAATCTGTTCAGTGATTTTAATTTTATGAAAGGAGCCTCGATTGTCTTCTGTAAATTCGGGGTGGGAAAATATTCTTTATATGGTCGGTTGTTGATCAAAAGGTTGCCCTCTTCGACAGACCTGGCCGGGCTGGAGGTAAAAAGCCTTACCCTGGCTACGGCCGTTTTTCTTCTCCCTACCGTTTGCAAATAATTCTTGCTGTCTTCATCAATAATTTTAGAAACTTCCTCTTTCGTTTCGGGAGTTTCTGTTTTTTTGGCCTTTTTGATTTTTTTATGTGTTTCTTTCTTCTTGATAGTCTTGGGCATATAATTTTAAATTCTTTATCGTTTTAGCTCTTAATTTGTTTTTGGGCAACATCCGATAAACTGCCATCTTAAATACTTTATTTGGGTCTTTGGCAAATAAGTCTTCGAATTTCAATGATTTTATTCCACCCAAATAACCCGAGTGACGAATATATTTTTTGTCTTTGTATTTCTTGCCGGTTAATACAATTTTAGAAATACTGAAAACTATTACCCGATTATTACTTAATTTATTCGGCATAAATTCAGGACTGTTTTTGCCCCTCAAGAGAATGGCCACCTCACTCGCTAAACGGCCCAAAATCTTGCCCGAGGCATCGATTTTATAAGTGTTTCTATCCATTTATTTTACTAATTCGATTAACGCCATTGGCGCGGTATCGTTTTTCCGGAAAGCAATCTTGGTAATCCTACAATATCCGCCAGCCCTGTCTTTATAGCGCGGACCGATCTCCTTCATCAATTTATTAACCGCGACAGACGAAAAATCTTTTAAGAGAATTCTCCGAGTGGCTAATGTATCTTTTTTTGACCGAGAAATTATCTTTTCTAAAGATGGTCTTACTTTCTTTGCCTTTCCTTCGGTGGTAACAATTTTTTCTTTAAGAATTATCGCGGTTATCAAAGAACGCAAAAGTGCTTTGCGCTGACTAAAGTTTTTGGTTAATTTCTGTCGCTTTTTTTGATGTCTCATTTTTTAGATTTTTTCTTTTTAACTGTTGGTTTTGTTTTCACGGTTCCCGTCTTTTTTGCTTCCTTCTTTTCTTCTAATTTCGGCTCTTCTTTGGAAGCTGAAAATGTGCTGAAGTGATCAACTAAAATATCCGCCGCTTTAGTGAACGCCTGTTCCGGAGGTATGCTTCCGTCGGTTTCAATATCAATCTTTAAACGATTAAAATCGGTTCTGTCTCCTACCCGCATATTTTCCACTTCATAATTTATTTTCTTGATTGGAATGAAAACCGCATCAATGGCGATTGAACCAATTTCAAGTTTTTCTTTCTTTCTTTGTTCTACCGGAACATAACCTAAACCGCTTTGAATTTCAATTTCCATTTCGAGTTTTGCTTTTTTATCGGTCAGCGTGGCAAGGTGTAAATCCTTGTTAATTACTTCTAATTCTGAGCTTAAATTTATATCTTTGGCTCTCACCTCCTTCTCGCCAACCATCTTTAAATTGGCTTTTAGAGGCAGGGCCTCCGGGGCATTAACCTTAAATCTGATCTGTTTCAGGTTTAAAATTATATGAATAACGTCCTCCATTACGTAAGGAAGAGTGGAAAATTCGTGGCTTGCTCCTTTTATTTTTACAGCGGTAATAGCCGCACCCGGTAAAGACGACAAAAGCACCCGCCGAAAAGCGTTGCCTAATGTCAGTCCATAGCCAGGATAACAGCCATCAATTTCAAAAATTGCCCGATTATCTGATTTTTTAATAATTTTAGCTTTTTGAGGCAATAAAATTTTGTGCTCCATAAAATTATTTAAATTAAAATTAATTATTAATTTTTAACGTGAATAATATTCAACGATCATCTGCAAATCAGCCGGACTTTCCATGTCTTCTTTAATAGGCATTGCCAAAACATTGGCCTGCCAATTTTCTTTATCCAGAAAAAGCCAGGCTGGCGGATTGAACTTTTTTAATCGGGTATCTAAACTTTTAAATAATCCCTTATTCAGGCTCGTTTTTTTAATCTTAAGGATATCGCCCTTCTTAACATGAATTGACGGAATATCGATTTTTCTGTTGTTTAGCGAAATATGACCATGACCAACGATCTGACGAGCCTTAGCCCTTGATTCGGCCAGCCCAAGCCGAAAAATCACATTGTCGATCCTCGTCTCCAATTTACTCAAAAGAACGTCCGTAGCGACTCCCCTTGCCTTGGTGGATTCCTTGAAATATTTCTTCAGTTGTTTCTCCCTTACCCCGTAAATTTTTTTGAGTTTTTGTTTCTCAGCTAGCTGTGTTCCGTATTCGGTCAAAGCCCTTCTTCTTTTCCGGCCATGAATACCAGGAACATACGGTTTTTTAACCATCGCACATTTCGGAGTAAAACAACGGTCTCCCTTCAAGAAGAGTTTTTGCCCCGCCCTTCTACATTTTTTACATGCTGATTTTTTCATTTTTATACTCTTCGGGGTTTTTGCGGACGACAACCATTGTGCGGAATGGGCGTAATATCCTTGATTGATAAAATTTCCAATCCGTTGGCCGCCAGAGATCGAATAGCCGCCTCTCTTCCTGAACCAACGCCCTTAACAAAAACTTTTACTTCTTTAAGGATTATTTTCTGCATTTTGTTCATCAACGAATCAACAACCTTGCTCGCGGCGAAAGGAGTGGCTTTTTTCGGTCCTCTGAAACCGAGAGCTCCGGCGCTTTCCATAGCAATAACATTTCCATTCGTTTCGGTGACGGTGATAATCGTATTGTTATAGGTGGCCTGAATATAAATATTGGCTAATTCCAGTTTTTTAGCCTTGACTTCTTTCCTTTTTTTGGTGGTTTCTTCGATAATCTCTCCCTCTTTTAGTATTTGTTCTGTTGTTTCTTTTATGACTTTCTTTTTCCCCATAGTATTTTATGTCTTTTCTAATTTTCTTTTGCCGCTTCCCATTGTTTTGCGAACGTTTCCTCTCACGGTACGGGTATTGGTTTTCGTTTGCTGACCCCGAACAGGCAAACCCTTTATGTGTCTGATCCCCCGATAACAACCGATTTCTTTC
>CAYGVF010000090.1:0-1669 GCA_964353285.1 uncultured Candidatus Saccharibacteria bacterium
ATAGTTGAAAATATTTACAAAATTATCGTTGGCAAAGCCACTCTTTTCCCCGTCCCAAAAGAATAATCCCACTCCCAAATTCTTCCTTCGACTTCGCTCAGGACGAGTGAGAACATTGGAATAAACAAGATAGTCTGTTGACAATTGTACATTTATAATGTACATTTTAAATGTATGAAAAACACTAAACTACTTACAACCACAAATTTTAGAAACCACCTCGCCGATGTTATTGATGAGGTAAATGAAAAAGAGGATTATGTTTTGGTAACGCAGCGCGGTGAACCAAGAGCAGCTTTGGTAAATATTGACTTTTTTGAAGATTTGCTAGCCGCTAATTCCCCAGATTTTATAAAAAGTATTGAGGAAGCGAGAGAAGACTTCAAAGCCGGCCGAGTTTACACCCACGAACAAGTCTTCGGCGATATTTAAAAACTACTAAATGGAATTTAAATTAACCTATACCGAGAGGTCGCTAAAAGATATCTCCAAGTTAGACAGAGTAGTAAAGAAAAGAATAAGTAAAAGACTGCTTGAATTTTTGGTAGACCCAGTTAGGTATAGTGAACCGATCAAAGAATTTAAATTTGGGAAGAGAAGATTTCGGGTCGGTGCTTATCGAGTTATTTTTGATATCAGCGGTGAAGAAATCGTTATTTTACGGGTGGGCCATCGACGCGAGATTTATAAATAATTTTCTTGACACCCCATCCAATCAGTCCTAAAATCCTTTCTATAATGCCAAAGATTCAAAAACTAAAATCCCCTGCAAAGAAAGAGCTGGAAAATGAATAAATACAGACAGAGAAAAGGAAATTTATATCAAGAAGGTTATGAAAAACCTTTTAGTATTAGTCGATCAAAAATCGATTTATTTTTAGAGTGCCCAAGATGTTTCTACCTAGATCGCAAGCTTGGGTTAGGCAGGCCGGGGATGCCGGGTTTTGCTCTAAATTCTGCCGTTGACGCTCTTTTGAAAAATGAATTTGATTTACTAAGAAAAAATGGTCAAAGGCATGAACTAATGATCAAATATGGTATTGATGCCATACCATTTAATCACCCGGATTTACCAATTTGGCGCGATGATGTTTATAAATACGTCGGTGCTTCTGTATTGCATAAGAAGACCAATTTGGAAATCTGCGGAATTATTGACGATGTCTGGATCAATAAACAGGAAGAATTGATCATCGTTGATTATAAATCGACCAGCCATTAGGCCGAAATCTACTTGGAAGACCACTATACTCAGGTTTACAAAAAACAAATTGAAGTTTATCAATGTATATTCCGCCAGAAAGATTTTAAAGTAAACGAAACTGGCTATTTTGTCTACGCCAACGCCGGAAAGAATAGAGATAAATTTGATGCTCGATTGGAATTTGAATTACAAATAATCTCCCATAAAGGGGATACCTCTTGGGTAGAGGGGACTATTATGGAGATAAAGAAAACTCTTGAATCGGGCGCAATTCCAGAATCAAACACGGATTGTGAATATTGTATGTACAGGAAGTTAATGAGGGAAGAGGAAAAATGAAACAAAACAAGCAAAGTTTCTATACTTCTGTTAGACTTAAAGTCTAAAGGAGGAAAATTTATGGCCCACTCTCAAGGCAAACAAAAAAGAGAAGTCAAAAAACCAAAGAAAGATAAAAAGAAATAA
>CAYGVF010000091.1:0-2493 GCA_964353285.1 uncultured Candidatus Saccharibacteria bacterium
AAAATCAAAAAACCGCACTATAATAGTAGCACGGTTTTTTGCAAATATCTACAAGGGATTTTATAGTTCCAGGTCTTCGACAACCTTGTCAACGTCCTTTCTGGGCTTTCTTTCAACTCTTCCGCCTTCCGGCTCTTCAATCTTGAGGTTAACACGGGCGTTATTCCTTAAACCAACAATTCTGGTTAAAGCTCTGATTGCTCTTGCTGTAGAACCAGCGCGACCAATCAAGGCACCCATATCCTCGGGATTTACTCTCAGAGTGATAAGCACACCCATCTCGTCAACAGTTCTGTCTACTTTCACTTCATCAGGATGGCTAACAATACCTTTGACGATAAACTCAACGAAATCCTGATCTTTGTTTTTTGCAGCCATGTTTTTCAATATAAGGTGTTTAGTGATTATTTCTCTTGTCCTCCGAAGCTTTATGCGTAGGAGGGAGTAGCCGACCTTTCTGCTAGTCTGATTTCAGCAGTGCTACTATTTGTTTGTATTTTATTCCTTTTTCGGTTCTGTGTCAACCCTCTCACCTTTATTCAAAGGTGAAGGGTCAACTCCTTCACCTTTAGCTAAAGGTGAAGAGTCAAGTCTTTCACCTTCTGCTGAAGGTGAAGACTCAATAGGTGGAGTTTCTTCCACGGGTTTCGGCTCCTCGGTTTTAACTTCTTCTGTTTTCGGTGCTTCCGGTGTCGCGGGCTTCGCTTCTTCTTTCTGCTTTTTCGGCTTCCAGGCCATTAATTTTTCTCTTTCAATAATTTTTTCGTCAACCAACAAATTAAATACCGTGGGAGATGCCTGCGCGCCCTTGGTTAACCAGTATTCGATTTTTTCTTTATTGAAATTTTTCTTTTTTGTTCGCGGATTATAAGTTCCCAGTATTTCAATAAACTTCCCCTGTGGCGAAGTTGTATGCTCAACCAAAGCAACCCGATAACTCGGGGCATTCTTTTTCCCAATTTTCTGTAATCGTATTTTTAGCATATTGAAATCAATATAACAAACTAAAAACTTTTTGGCAATACCTTATTTCTCAGCGAGGATTTATTTGTTAAGAAGACCTCTCCCCGCAAAGTGGGGTAAACTCCGCCCTCGCTCTTAGCGAGGAATTTGTTTTCACTGAGACAACTTCCTTTCATCCTTCTTCTCGAGGAATTTTCTATAATCCCTGAAGACCGTTGCGTAGCCGAGCCCTGTAAGGACAAAATAAAAAAAGCCAAATAATATTGGCTCGGCGAGCAACAGAAGCGCCTGGGTAAATATATTATTTAATCATTACACGGCGACTTCGTGGTCTGAAGAGGTTATAGGAAATTCCGCACCTACTCCCAACCTTTCTTCTTTAACCCTTTTCTCGCCGCGTCTTCTTGCGCGGATTGTTTTGACGGACCCTTGCCTTTGGTAACCAGTTCGCCGTTCAAATAAACACCAACCACAAAAGATTTATTATGATCTGGCCCCTCTTCTTTTACTACTTCATAGCTCGGCGTAATTCCCACCCTGTCCTGTGCCTCTTCCTGAAAATGACTTTTGGGGTCTAAATAAAGCTTATGCTCCAAAACCCTGGACAGTTCGCAGATTAAATTATCTTGAATAAATTTCTCCGCTTTTTCAAATCCTTGGTCCAAATAAATCGCTCCGACCAATGCCTCGAAAGTATTGGCTAAAATAAATTGGCGCGCCCGGCCCATATCCTGCGCCTCTCCCTTGGAAAGCATTAAATAATCATTGAAACCCAATTGCGTGGCTTTTTCCGCCAGCATTTTACTGTTCACCAATGCCGCACGCCAGGTGGTCAATTCTCCTTCGGGATTGGGATAATTACCAAAAAGATACTTGGTCACCGCCAATTCCAAAACCGCGTCTCCCAAAAATTCCAATCTTTCGTTATGGTCCATTTTTATTCCCGGATTTTCATTCAAACAGGAACGGTGTAGAAACGCCTGCTGCAGCATTTTCTTGCTTTTAAATTTCAATCTTAAATCTTTTTCCAGTTTGTCAAAATTTTTCAAAATCATTTGTTTATTCAAGGGTCCAAAGCTCAAATGTCAAACCGTTATTTGGCATCTGAATTCTGAACATTTGATTGTTTTTCTTTTGTTTTTTCCAGTTCTCTGTAAATCGTTCCCAAGACTCCGTTAACGAAACGGCCGGAACTTTCCCCGCCATAACTTTTTGCCAACTCTATTGCTTCGTTAATTGCTACTTTTGGCGGAACTTCGTTTCTATCACCGAATAAAAGCTCGTAAATCCCGATTCTTAAAACATTTCTGTCAACAATGGTAATCTGTTCAATCGGCCATTCCGGAGCGGATTTTTTGATAATTTCATCAATCTGGGATCGATGCTCCAAAACTCCTTTGGCTAAATTATTCATAAAATCAATTTCACCAATGCCCGAGCCGAATTCGGCAACATTTCTTTCTAATGCTTTTCCCAAGTCGAGATTTTTTTCTTTGTTGAAATCCCATTCATAAAGGGATTGGAGAACAA
>CAYGVF010000092.1:0-7690 GCA_964353285.1 uncultured Candidatus Saccharibacteria bacterium
ATTAAGATAGGTGCAGGGTTGACATACATATTTTTGATGAGTAATATTAAATTAGCACTCTGATGATAAGAGTGCTAATATAAATTATGACAAATAGGCAAGAAAAAATCTTGAATGCGATTGTCAAAGAATACGTCAAAAAGCCGCAGCCGGTAAGTTCGAAAATCTTGGCCCAAAAACTTGGGTTGAGTTCCGCAACTTTAAGAAACGAAATGATGGAATTGGAAAAAGGCGGTTATCTTTTGAAGCCACATACTTCGGCAGGTCGAGTGCCCACGGAAAGGGCATATCGGCTTTTTATTAATTTATTGGAAAAGAAAAACGAAATCCCAGCGGAAATCAGCAGAAAATCTTCCGAGGATGTATTCGAAAAACATTTCAATTATTTATTTAAGGAAATCGGAGAAGAAGAAACGCAGGTATTCATCGGCAGGGAAATTCCCCTGATTCGGACAAAAAAATACAGTTTGATTATTACCGGATACAAGACTCCGCATAAAAAACACGAAGTCATTGGTTTATTGGGTCCGACAAAGATGAATTATGATTATAATATTTCATTGATAAACAAATTAAAAGAGTTTATGGAGGATTTCGAGTAATAAATATATGAGCGACGAGAAGGATA
This sequence comes from uncultured Candidatus Saccharibacteria bacterium, assembly GCA_964353285.1. GTDB lineage: Bacteria > Patescibacteriota > Minisyncoccia > RBG-13-40-8-A > RBG-13-40-8-A > RBG-13-40-8-A. The sequence goes on from CAYGVF010000092.1 coordinate 629, forward strand.
AAATTGAATACGTGAGCGAAGACTCTGACGAGCCCGATAAAAAAGTTAAAAAAGTCAAACATCAATTAAAGCACTGCGAACACGAACGCGCGGAGTATTTGGCTGGTTGGCAAAGGGCAAAAGCGGATTATATCAATTTACAGCGCGAACACGAACAAAAAATCGCGGATTATTTCAAATTCGCGAATGAGGGTTTAATTTTGGAATTATTGCCAATTTTAGATAGTTTTGAAGCAGCAATGAAAAATGGTAAAGATGAGGGTATAAAACAACTTTATAATCAATTATTAAGCGTTTTAAAAGATAACGGCCTTGAGGAAATCAAGGCAGTGGGTGAAAAATTTAATCCCGAACTTCACGAAGCAGTCGAAACCCTCAAATCCGACAAAGGAGAGGGGATTGTTATCGAAGAGATACAGAAAGGTTATCGACTTCATGGAAAAATAATAAGACCCTCTAAGGTTAAAATTGCGAAATAAGTATGAAGCCAGCCTACGGCTGGTCACCCGCAGGGTGAAAGTCCAAAAAGGCTACAAACTCCATAACAAAGTCATCCGTCCTGCAAAAGTGAAAATTAGTAAATAATAAATAAAAATTATGGCGGAACAAGAATTGATTAAGGTATATTTTCTTCCCCTAAAAGAATCATTGTTATATAAGGGAGAAGGTTTTATAGAGGAAGAAACAATTAACGAATATCACGCTAAATTAAACGATTTACAATCAAGAACTAGTTATGATTTAAGTTTCTTAAAGATGGACAAAGAAGAAGATTTTTATTTTGTCCCAAATCCAAATCCATTCGGATTTACATATAATATTGCCAATACATCTTCTACGGTCACGGTGGAGGTCGCGGCGAAAGCCGAAAACAAAAAATTTTACAAAAGAGATAGATTGATTTTTAAATTAAGCCAACTCATTAATTTATTTAAAGATAATCAATAATAAAAATTTATAAAAATATGAACGAGAAATACATCAGCCAAATAAAAGAAATTAAAAAATCGATTGTAGCGATTGGCTTTAAGCCAGACCCCGAAAAAATAACAATTGTGGGCAGTGGCTTTATTGTCAATGATGATAAAATTATTACCGCGGCCCACGTTTATAATCAATTAAACAACGAGAATAAAAATGGATTGATGGCTAATGTAATGGTCGGAAAAATTCAAGATGATGTGGAGCGTTATCAGTGGATACCGATAAAATTTATTAATAAGAACGACGTAGACGATATCGCTATTTTCCAACTAACAGATACAAAAAATATTCTTTCAAAGGGATTAGAGTTGGGCGATTCTGAAAAAGTTGAAATTGGGCAAGAAGCTTTCTTCATGGGTTTTCCTTACGCGGCTCAATTAGTAAATGATGGATTTGGATTAACTTTGATTGTAAATAGGGGAATTATAAGCAATATAAAAAGAGATGGCGTAGATCCAAACCATAAAAGAAATTGGTTAATAGTCGATGCAATTAGTAATCCCGGAAACAGCGGTTGTCCGCTTGTTGATGCAGAAACAGGCAAGGTGATTGGAGTAATGACAATTGCTTTTAGAACGCAATCACAAACCATGAAAGGTTTAGACATAAGAGAACCTATGCACATAGCCGGAGCAAAGCCGATTAATTTGGTTAAAAATCTTTTAAGGTAATTTTAAAAATAAATAAAAAAAGACCCCCTTGTTGATTCTTTTTATCGAACCATCAAAGGGGTTTCGAGAAGGTCGCCTTACTTGATAATGATCTTTGAGTACGGGAACCATCGGGCGCGTTCTGGTTTTCGTCGGATCAGAATTCTGATGGTGGCTTGAGCGCCAGTCCAAATCATGCCAAAGATAGCTATAACCGTGGGCACAACTTCTCCGTGTAGTGCGGCAAAGATCGTGGCGATGCCGAAAACCAAGAAGAAAAGAACATTGAACCTAATCATGGGTTTCGTGGCTGAGATTGCCATATCTGTCCTCCTAAATGTACAGATTTTATAGGGTATTTATCCTACGCTATAATTATATCATATCCACAGAATTTGTCAATAGTAATTAATATAATTAACAAATCCGCCCGAGGCGGACAAGTAAGTAAAAAATAAATATATGGCTAAAATTATTGGTATTGATTTAGGAACGTCGAATTCGGCGGCTTCTTATATGGAAGCAGGAAAGCCGAAAATGGTCCCTTCAGCGGAAGGGGTTACTTTGGTTGGCGGAAAAGCGTTTCCGTCCTATGTTGCATTTACCAAGGAAGGAGAATTATTGGTTGGGGAGCCGGCCCGTCGTCAGGCAGTGGCAAATCCCGAAGGCACAATCACGGCCGCGAAAAGAAAAATGGGTACTGATTTTATTTACAAAATTTATGAGAAAGAATACACTCCCCAGCAAATTTCCGCTTTTATTCTGCAAAAAGTCAAAAAAGACGCGGAAATGTATTTGGGCCAGAAAGTGGAAAAAGCGGTGATTACCGTGCCGGCTTACTTCAGCGATGCCCAAAGACAGGCAACCAAAGATGCGGGCTTGATTGCGGGTTTGGAAGTTATCCGTTTGGTGAATGAACCGACCGCAGCTTGCTTGGCTTACGGTTTGGACAAGCTCAAGGACAAAGACCAGCAGGTTTTGGTTTTTGATTTTGGCGCAGGAACTTTGGATGTGACGATTATGAATTTCGGCCAGGGAGTCTTTGAAGTGCGTTCAACTTCCGGCGACACCCAGCTTGGCGGCACGGATATGGATGAAGTTTTAATCGATTATGTGGTTAAAGAATTTAAAAAGGATAATGGCATTGATTTAAAATCGGACAAAATGGCGATGCAAAGAGTCAAAGAAGCAGTGGAAAAAGCAAAAATCGAGCTTTCCTCGATTTTGGAAACCGAAATCAATTTGCCGTTTATTACTGCCGATAGTCGAGGGCCGAAACATTTATTGATGAAAATTACCCGTGCAAAACTCGAAGAATTGGTCAGGCCGATTGTTGAAAAATGTCAGGATTCCGTTGAAAGGGCATTGGAAGATGCCAAGTTGGAGCCGCGTGAAATCGAAAAAATTATCTTGGTCGGCGGTCCGACGCGAATGCCGATTGTCCAGAAATTCATTGAGAATATTTTCGGTGCGAAAATCGAAAGGGGAGTTGACCCGATGGAATGCGTGGCAATGGGCGCGGCGATTCAGGGTGCGATTTTGGCTGGCGAAGAAGAAGTCAAGGATGTCTTGCTTTTGGATGTCACGCCTTTAACTCTGGGAATCGAAACTTTGGGCGGAGTAAGAACACCTTTAATCGAAAGAAATACCACTATTCCCAGTTCGAAATCACAAATATTTTCCACTGCGGTTGATAGTCAGCCGTCCGTGGAGATTCACGTTTTACAGGGAGAAAGACAAATGGCGCAGGATAATCGAACTTTGGGTCGTTTTATGCTTGACGGCATTCCTCCTGCCCCGCGCGGAATTCCGCAGATCGAAGTTACTTTCGACATTGACGCCAATGGCATTTTGACGGTTACTGCCAAAGATAAAGCCAGTGGCCGTTCGCAGAATATCACTATCAAGGATACTTCGGCTCTTTCCAAGGAAAATATCGAGAAGATGAAAAAAGAAGCGGAAAAATTTTCCGCCGAGGATAGAAATAAAAGAGATTTGATTGATGCCAGAAACATGGCAGATACTTTGGTTTACACCACGGAAAAGACAATCAAGGATTTTGGTGGTAAAATAAAGGAAGGGGACAAAAAAGAAATCGAGGAAAAAATTGCGGCATTGAAAAAGGTTAAGGACAGCAACAATATCGAGGAAATAAAAAAAGCTTCGGAGGAACTGTCCCAAGCAATCCAGAAAGTCGGCACCGAACTTTACAAAGCCCAGCAAGAGGCGCAGAAAAAAGACGAAGGCCCGGATTTGAAAAAAGGCGAAGAAGATAAAAAATAGGACCGGTTTTTCAACCAGCCCTATAGGTGAGGATTTTTGCAAATAACCAAGGAATTCCGAAATAGATAAGGAGAAGAACAATAAGGACATTATGCAGGTAAGGCGGAAAAGGAGTTCGTATGACGAGGTTTATTGTTGCGAATACAACAAGGCAAATTATGAATGTGAATGCGGTGAACCAGTGTGTGTTTCTGATTCTTTTTCTCAAATCTTTTTCTTCTAATTTTCTTTTTTCTTTTTCATTCATTTTTTCCTCCAAAGAACAGATTTGCCGAATTTTCGGCAATTGAATAGTAGCAATTATTTTAAATTTAGTCAAATAAAAAGGGCCCAATCTCGTGATTGAGCCCAAGGCTGCGATCTAGTTGATCTTAGCCGGCCTCCAGGTAGTTAAATGATGTTCTTGGTGCCCGTGGCCGAGTCCGGATATTTCAGGACTATGGATACCTCCATGTTTTCGTTCCAGGGGTTGGCCATGTCGTAATCTTTGACGATGGTTTCGCCCAGGGAGTTTGTCGGATAATTCATATTCATGTTCTCGACCGTGACGATGGCAATCATGTTGCCACCGCTGGGATCGGGTGTTTGACCCGTGGTCGGGTCGGCGATGATCGTGGCGTGGTTATTATACAACGTTGTTCCGCTGGCCTGCGCAGGCGGCGCCATGGCGAACGGAAGGAAGCACGCCAACACGAAAAGAAAAACAAGAACGATGAGACCCTTTCTTTTCATGGGTACTCCTCCTTTTGTTTGATAGTACGCTGTTTTCAGCGTCCACTATCATTATAGCATATCTATAAACCTTGTCAATATGTCAACACTACAAAAGCAAATTATATTGGGTTTTAGCGTGATATTGTTGGGTGCGTTTTTTTGGTATTTTCTCCATTATGTTTTTTATGTCGGGCATCTGACTGCAGGTTGTTGGGTTGCGGGAGGAATTTTATTCCTTTTGTGGGTTATTGCATTGAATCTGGCAATGCTTTTGATTGATGACAACAAGATTCTTTACGGTTCGTTTCTTGTGGCTTTGGGAACTTTCATAATGTTTTTCAATAATGAGCCGTTTTATTATTTGGCCGGATTGATAGTTTTGTTTGTTGTTTTTGTCAGCGCCGTGAACGCAGTTAAAAGGGAAGAGGAAGTCCAGGTAAAATTGAGTTTCTGGAGAATTTGGCAAAGAGGTTTGCCGAGATTGCTCACGGTTTTATTTGTTGTTGTGGCTTTGGTTTATTATTTTTCTCCTCACCCCGCACAAATTGCCAAAAGAAAAATTGAAATTCCGCGCGCAACTTTTAATACGATTATAAAACCATTCGAAAGCTTAATCGCTGAACGCTTACCGGAAGGAATAAATGATTTGGACGCTGAAGCAACCCAAATTTTAACCGCCAAAGAGATAAAAGAACTGAAAGACAAATACGGCATTGAGATTAAAAATGGCGATACCTTAAAAGATTTTATTTATCAATTGGTAAATTATCAATTGAACAGCGCGCCCGACCCGTATAAGAAATTTATTCCCATTGGTTTGGCTATCGCTTTGTTTTTGTCTTTAAAAATTGTGAGTTTTATTTATGTTCCGCTGGCAATTTTATTCAGCTGGCTGATTATGAAAATTTTATTGGCTTTAAAATTTGCCAACATTAAAACGGAAACCAAAGAAGTAGAAACCGTAAAATTATGAACAAGGATTATTACCCGCCTACGCTAAAGCTTTGGCGGGCAGGCAAAATTTTATGAGCAAAGACTATTATAAGATATTAGGAATTAGTAAAGGCGCCTCAAAAGATGAAATAAAGCGAGCTTATCGGGAGCTCGCTCAAAAATATCACCCCGATAAAGGCGGTGAAGAGAAAAAATTCAAGGAAATCAACGAAGCATATCAGATTCTATCGGATGATAATAAACGCAGGCAATATGACCAATTTGGCACGACTTTCGATGGCTTCCAGGGTGCTCCGGGCTGGCAGGATTTTTCTGGGCAGGGGATAAATTTCGAGGATTTGTTTTCCGCTTTCGGTCAGGGATTCGAGGGGCAAAGAGGGTTTTATGGCCAAAGAATCAATTTGGATGATTTGCTTTCCAATATGTTCGGTGATATTTTTAGCGGAGCGGGTTTTTCCCGAAGAAAATCCAGGGGCAAAAATATCGTATTGGAGATGGAAATTGGCTTGAAAGACGCTTTAAACGGCATTGAAAGAGACGTAAAATTGGATGACCATAATATTAAATTGAAAATAAAAGTCAAAACACCCAAAAATTTATCCAAGGAAGAAGAGAAATTAATTGAGAGACTAAGAGAAGAAAGGTAGAAACTGAGGATTTATTTGTCATGTCGACACGTGTCGGCCCCGCCACTGCGGGGCCGCACTAATTCTCAGCCGACTGCGGTCGGCTTCCGAAGATGTCTCAGTGACAAATAAATCCTTATCAATATATTGACAAGATTTTAATTTAGGTATAGAATAGAAAATAAAGGAGGAAAAAATGTTATTTAAAAAAAGAAGATGGTACATTGTTACCGTGACGCATGTCGTTTCCGGTGGAGGCGGATTTACGTCTCCGGTTCTTTTTACAACGAGTCTGAGAAAGGCGGTGGAAACAGCAAGGAATCCGGAGGAACTTGGCTACAACATGGTTCATACCGATATTAACGGCGCACTGATTTACGAGATGAAGCAGGGGAAAACCTATTGCAGAGAAGAGTTATTTGTAAGCCATTATCGTATCAGCCAAGTTGTCGTTGCCAGATTTTACCAGGAGACGGGAACAAAAAAAGAGGAATGGTTCAACAAAGACAGATACTGGGAATTCAGGCAAATCGAAAAGGAAAAAACCTTCAGAAAGGAGGTATTAAAAAATGCCTAAACATGAAACTGAACGAAGAAGCGGCGAATTAAAAGAGAAGATCAAAAAGGCCCTGGAAGAACTTCTAGGAGAGAATCTTCATTTTTCGAAGGAGATTACAGCGGAAGAGCTTCATAAAAGGGTTATTTCCAGTCAGGAAAACCCGGATCCTGACTCATTCCCTAATATGTGTCGGGAGCTTCATTGCATGGTTTATTCCAAGAAGTTGCCAGATGCCCTGTTGTTGTTTGCTGCTCATATTTATGAGATTTCTCCTGGATTAAATATTTGTACC
>CAYGVF010000093.1:0-1782 GCA_964353285.1 uncultured Candidatus Saccharibacteria bacterium
TGGGAAGAAAATAATTTATGCGGCGATGATTTCGGAAATTTGGACTTCGGTAAAGGTCTGGCGATGACCTTTTTTTGTTGCTTCGCGTTTCTTGGCTTTGTATTTGAAAATAATCACTTTTTTCCCTTTCCCCTGTTTCAAAATTTTGCCAATTACTTTGGCATTTTTTATTGTTGGCTTGCCAATTTCGATGATTTTATCCGTAGCAAAAAGCAAAACATCGGTGAATTCGATTTCCTCACCTTCTTTGCCTTCGACTTTCTCTATTTTTATTCTTCGTTTGGGAGAAACCAGATATTGTTTTCCCCCGGTTTTGATTACTGCTAACATAATTTTATTCTTCAATATGTCTTGGCCCATCGATTTCCTGCGCCTCGACCCTTTCTTTGCCTTCGGTCAATTTCGCTGTGTCTTTTTCGATTTTGGCAAATTCCTTATATGCCCGATTGTAGCTGCTGACCGTCGTTCCCAGATGTGTTCCCAGTTTAGCAAGGAATTCATTATAATTCAAGAGATGCTTGCGCAAAACCTCGACTCTTTCCAAAATTTCCTTTGCCGACTCTTCGATTTGTAAGGCTCTTAACCCCTGTAAAACCGTCTGTAAATAAGCGTAAAAAGAAGTCGGTGAAACAATAATCACGTGCTTTTCCTTAAAAGCATACTCAATCAAATCGTAAGTGCTGATTTTAACCGCGCCGACCTGATTTATCAGCAAATCGTAATAAATCCCTTCCGACGGAATAAACATAAAAGCAAAATCCATTGTCCCCTCGCTTGGCCTGATATATTTGGAAGTTTCCTCGATTCTGTTTTTCAAGTCCTGTTTTAAAAGTTTTTCCAGTTCTTCTCTTCTGGTTGGATCTTTTTCTTCCAGAATACGGTTGTAATTTTCCAAAGAAAACTTGGAATCGATGGGAACAATCTTGTCTCTGATAAAAATCACCGCATCAACTATTTCCCCATTTTTGAATTTATATTGAAGCTTGTATTGGTTGGGTTGAAAAACATTTTTCAGCAAAGTTTCCAGAAAATATTCGCCCAAAACCCCGCGTTGTTTGGGATTGGCCAAAATATCGGTCAATTTTCCCAGCTGGGTTTTCGCGTCGATTACGTGCTGGTGGTCGGCGTGGATTTTTTCCAATTGCGAAGTGACGTCTTTTATTTGGGTTGTGGCGTCGCGGGCAATTTTTCCACTTTCCTCCAACTGCTTCTGCAATGTGTCTATGTTTTTCTCCCGCGCCTCGGCCAATTCTTTCCTGATTTCTTTAAATTCTTCGATCAATCCTTTATTCTCCCCTTTTCTAAAAATAAGGTACAAAATTATACCCAACAAAACAGCAGTCAAAATATACAAAAAATATGTCATTGATAGTATCTTACTATTTTAATAGAAATTCCGCAACTAAAAAGGCGAGGTATAAAACAATCAAAAACAAGCCCTCTTTCCAGGAAACTTTGTTTTTGGTGGCGATGAAAAAATTGGCGAATAAAATCGTAGCGAGCATGAATCCTCCGCCAATATAAATTATTTTCAAATTCTCAACCTGAATCGGACTGATTAAAGCGGTCAGACCCAGAATAAAAGTTGAATTAATCACAACGCTGCCGATGATGTTGCCCAAACACAAACCCTCGTGCTTGGCAATCGCCGCACGCATCCCGAAAACCAGTTCCGGCAAAGACGTGCCGAAAGCAATTAAAATCAAACTGATTAAAACAAGCGGAATATACAAATTCTCGGCAATTTCCCTGGCTGATTCCACAATCACCCAGGAAGAAGCA
>CAYGVF010000094.1:0-11723 GCA_964353285.1 uncultured Candidatus Saccharibacteria bacterium
GTGTTGTAAACACGGGAATTTCGAATTTCGAATTTCGAATTTCGAATTTAAAATTAATGGTTGTTCCTTCGCTCTTTCCAATCCAGTTTTTCTGCATAAGAATAGTTCTTGCTGGCCAGTTTAATTTTTTGTGGTCCTCCAATAATTTTTCGGCATAATCGGTAATTTTGAAAAACCATTGCTTTAAATTTTTCTGGATTACTTCGCTTTCGCATCTCTCGCATTTTCCGTCAATCACCTGCTCATTAGCTAAAACCGTCTTACAGGAAGGACACCAGTTAACCGGCGCCTCTGCACGATAAGCTAATCCAGCTTTATACAATATGCCAAATAACCACTGAGTCCATTTATAATATTCGGGCTCGGAAGTATTGATTTCTTTTTCCCAATCATACATTAATCCCAGTGATTTTAATTGTTCGCGGCCGAAATCGATATTCTGTTTGGTGCTTTTCGCGGGATGAACGCCGGTTTTTATGGCGTAATTTTCCGCAGTCAAACCAAAAGCATCTGCGCCCATTGGCTCGAAAACATTAAATCCGTTCATTCGTTTGTATCTACCGAAAACGTCGGCTCCCGTATAATTATACCCATGACCAATATGAATTTTGTCTCCTGACGGATAATAAAACATCACCAAATTGTAAAATTTGGTTTTTTTCTTTTCATCTAAATTGCAGAAATTAGTTTTGTCTTTCTCCCATTTTTTCTGCCATTTGGATTCGATTTGTTTCGGATTATATTCCATACTTTAATTATACCAAATTAAATAACTCTTTGGTGTTTTTTGTGGTTTGGGAGGCGACTTGGTCAAATGAAACTTCTTTGATTTCCGCGATTTTGCGGGCGACATATTCGACATATTGCGGCTCATTGCGCGGGTTGTTTTCCGGTTTGCGAATCGGCTCGGGGGTCAAATACGGCGCGTCGGTTTCGATTAAAATTCTTTCCAAAGGTGTATTTTTGATTACTTTGTCATAGTCCCGCGCATAAGTAATCAAGCCGGTAAAACTGATATAAAATCCCATTTTCAAATATTCTTCGGCATAAGACCAGCGGCCCATATAACAATGCAAGACCCCTGGTCCAGAATTTTGAATTTTAAATTTTGAATTTTGAATAATGCTTAAAATTTCGGGAAAAAGACGACGGGAATGGATAATTATTGGCTTGTTTAGTTCTTTGGCTAATTTTAAATGCTCTACAAAAACTTTTTGCTGTAGTTTCTTGATTTCCTCATCATTTTCGCAAAAAGCATAATCCAGGCCGCATTCGCCAACAGCCACGACTTTGGATTTTTTGGCCAAAGCCAAAAAATCCACCCGTCTAAATGCGGAGCTTTTGTCGGGTTTGACGTTGTGAGGATGCAAAGCTACTGACGCGTATACTCCTTCCCTGTATTTTTCCGCAATTTCTACTGCTTTTTTCGATGTTTCGTAGTCAGCGCCGACATTTATCATCCAAACATCATTACTTAAACAACGACCGATAATTTCTTCTCGGTCGTTTTCAAATTCGTCAAAATTCAAATGGCAGTGAGTATCGATTAACATAAAAACAATATACCATTTTTTAAAAAAATAAAAAAGGCGGCCATCTTGCGACAGCCGCTTATTTCCCTGAAAGGGAGAGTCATTTCGAAGATACGAGGTGGAGAGAAAGATTTTTTATGATGTCGAGAAGTAGCGCGACACGACTTTCTGATTCTCTCAACGAATCCTTTAAGGTTATGACCTTAGACTGCAAATCGCTCTTTTCTCGATCAAATCCCTCTTTTTGGCTTAACAGTTTGAGCGCCAAATTGTCACATTGCCTCTGCTTTTTTATCATCTCGTCGTGGTAAACTTTCTTATCGGCACAAGCATCCTCCAATTGCTCCTTAAGAGATTTTTCTGGCATATTTAGCCTCCTTTTATTGAATTTTAAGACAATTACAAAATAGCATTTCGCTATTACCCTGTCAAGCGCGGAAATAAAAAGAGGGCAGTTGCTGTTTGCACAACTGCCCATTCACGGAAAATACTCTTGCCAGATTTTTCGAGCTTCTTCTGTTAGTTCAATCAACCGTAGAAGTTCTTTGTCTTTTTTGAAAAGAAAAAGTCTAATTTTTCTAATCAAAAGACGAACCAAATAAAACCATATGAGCCACAATACAATGCCAAGAATAGCGCTTTTGGGAAACTGGCCAAATACCTTAGAAAGAATAAGGAGCAATAAAATAATTAATGAACCGCAAGAAGCGAATATCAATACTACCGCAAATATGTAATCTCTCTTTTCGCTTTTGGCTCTTATAATGGCCAGCTTTTCTTCAAAGGGTTTTTCCGCATATAAAAGTTTTTTCCGCCACATTACAATTCCTCCTTTCGGTAAAATGTTCGATATTTTAATTCGTCAAGCGCGGAAACAATATTTCCGATTTTCCGGTTTTTATTTGTGCTTTTATTTTTTCACTCGTCTCAGGTAAAAATGGTAAAATTAAATCGGCGATTTCAGAAATACAATAAAGCAAATTGTTAATTACTCCCTCCGGTTTAAGATTTTTCCACGGCTTCTCTTTCTCGACATATCCATCACAAAATGCGATTAATTTCCAAATTTCTTCCAGTGCCTCGTATAATCTGAAATTTTGCATATCCTCAATATAATTATTTTTTGTATCTTTATTTTTTTTCAAAATATCCTTGTCGGCTTTGTAATTTGTATTTTGTAGTTTGTATTTAGCGACCAACGTCAAAACCCGAGCGACTAAATTACCAAGTCCATTGGCCAAATCTGCGTTGTATTTTTCAACAAATCTGCTTTCCTGCACATCGCCGTCCTGACCAAAAGGAAACTGCGATAATAAAATATATCTCGCGGCATCGGTTCCGAATTTTTTGACTATTTCAATCGGGTCAATTACATTGCCAAGCGTTTTGCTTATTTTTTGTCCGTTAATGGTAAAAAATCCGTGAATAAATTCTCTTTTGGGCAGATTCTTTCCTGCGGCCAAAAGCATGGCTGGCCAGAAAATTGTATGAAATTTAAGAATATCTTTACCCAAAAAATGAATTACTTGTCCTTTTTTCCAGTATTCATCAAATTCTTTTGTCCCGTTTCCGGTATAATAATTCAAAAGTGCGTCAACCCAGACGTAAACAGTCTGATTTTTATCAAACGGCAAATCAATTCCCCATTTAACTTTTTCTTTTTGACGAGAAATGGAAAAATCATCAAGTCCCTGTTTAAATAATCCCGAAACTTCTTTTTTGGCATTTTCCGGGCCGATATTTAATTTATCTTTGACAATCAATTCTTCCACTTTGTCCAAGTAACTATTCAGTTTGAAAAAATAATTTTTCTCGCTAATTTTTTTGGGTTCTGTTTTATGGTCGGGGCAAAGATTGTTCAATAAATCTTTTTCGGTCAAAAATTTCTCGCAAGCCACGCAATAGAGCCCCTCGTATTCTCTCTCGTAAACAGCGTCTTTTTCTTTCAGGTTGTTCAAAAAATCTATCACTGTTTTCTCGTGATTTTTTTCGGTTGTTCTGATAAAATAATTGTATTTTATGCCCAATTTCTCCCAGGCGAGTTTGAAAAACTCGCTGTTTTTATCACATATTTCCTGTGGCGTTTTCCCTGCTTTTTCCGCTGCTTCGGCAACCTTTGCTCCATGCTCATCGGTTCCGGTCAAAAAGAAAACATCTTTTCCCTGTATTCTAAAAAACCGCGTCAAAATATCGGCTGCCAGTGTTGTGTAGGCATGCCCAATATGCGGTTTGTCATTTACGTAATATATTGGAGTTGTGATTAAGATTTTTTCCATATTACTATTACAAATTCTCCTTTTGGTACGATTTTATCGATAATTTCACTGATTTTTCCCCTGTAAATCGTTTCGAATTTTTTGGTTAATTCACGCCCAACCACTATATCAAAATTGCCAAAATTATTCAATTCTTTCAGGGTTTTTAAAATCCTGTATGGCGATTCATAGATTATTACGGGATATTTATATTCCGTAACTTCTTTAAAAAACTTCTGTCTGCCTTTTTTGTGCGGCGGGAAACCCAAAAAAATAAATTTATCCATGGGAAATCCGCAAATACTGGCTACGGCAGTAACCGCGCTTGGTCCCGGTATTGGGATTATTTCAATTTGATTCATCAACTCACTTGCTAATATACTTATCAACTTGTTGCCTGGATCGGAAATACCCGGAGTACCAGAGTCAGAGATCAGAGCCAGGTTTTTACCTTGTTTTAATAAATCTTTAATATATTCTATTTTTTTGATATTACTATGTTGATGATAGCTTTCGATTGGCTTTTGGATGTTATAATGATCGAGCAATTTCTTGCTTTTCCTTGTATCTTCGCATAAAATCAAGTCAACCTCGTCCAAGGCATGAAGAGCCCTGATAGAAATATCCTTCAAATTCCCGATTGGGGTTGCCACAATATATAATTTTGGCATATAATTTAGTATAAGATTAAATTTTTATATTCGCAATGATTTTCACTCCTCACATTGTAGTCGGCGCGATTATCGGAGCCAAGACCCACAATCTTGGCTTGATTATAATTTTGGGGCTTCTTAGCCATTTTATCTTGGACATGATTCCCCACTGGGAATATCATAGTGAAGGCATTAAAAATTACAGAAAAATAAAAGATTTTAGAGCTTTTATTTTAACTCTTTTTAAAATAACGATTGATGGATTAATCGGACTATTAATTGTTTTTACCATGGTTGAGTTAAGGGGCTCGATAAATGCAAGATATTTGCTCTTTATTTTGATAGGAGTGTTTGTATCTGTTTTGCCCGATATTCTGCTTGGATTTGCACGTATATTCGGAGAAGGTAAACTTTCTGAAAAATATATTCATTTTCACAGTAAAATAATCCATCAACATAAAGAAAAAGAAGGCAAAATTACCTTCCTTAGTCTATTTACTGAAATTTTAACGGTTGTGCTAGGTATTATATTTTTCTTTTTTTAATCAGGTCTTTTACAAACTCGGCTATCACAGCGGTTAAAGGCACGGCCAAAATCATTCCCGGAATTCCGCCTAGTTTGGCTCCAATCAATAAAGCCATAATTATAATTATCGGATTCAAGCCGACAACTCTTCCCACCACCACCGGAACAATCAAGTAATTCTCCAATTGCTGAACAATAAAGTACAGAATCAAAACCCATAATCCCAAAAGAGGAGCCTGTAAAAATCCTATAATTATTGCGGGGACAGCAGCCAAAACCGGACCGATGTAAGGAAAAATTTCCAAAACCCCGGCCAAAATGGCCAGCAACAGCGCGTATTTAATGTTCAAAAAGGAAAGACCGATGTAAACCAAAGTGCCGACAATTAACCCCAGAAATAATTGACCTTGCAGCCAACGGCCCAATTTCTTTTGAGCTCTTTCCCATAAATCCAATATATAATCACGATGATTAAACGGACTGATTGAACCTAGGATTTTCTGAACCCCTTTTTTCTGAACCGAAAGATAAAAAGAGATAATCAAAGCCAATAGGAAGGAAAAAATTCCACCAAAAATATTGATAATTCTTGAAAATATTCCGTCCCCCAGAGTCTCCAAACGTTCCTCCGCTTTGTTCAGAAATTTCTGAACTTGGTTTATAATGCTTTCGTATTTGGAAAATGATTTTTCAAAAGTTTTAAATTTAAGAGATAAATTTTCCAGATATTCCGGCAAATTTGAGGATAAGTTTTTAACGTCTCTAGCCAAAGGCGCCACAACCAGAGAAATTAGGAAAACCAGCAGCCCGATTACTATAACATAAACGATTAAAGCCCCCAATACTCGGGGTATTTTTATTTTTTCCAAAAGATCTACTGCCGGCGAAAAGGCCGAAGCGACAATCAGCGCAAAAATAAAAAGCACAATTACATCACGAATCAAATAGAGAAAAACCAAAAGCAGAACAACCAAAACAATCTGGAAAATGGCTGTCCAGGAAATAACGAAAGTATGATGTTTTGTTTCGGGAGTCATATCTTCAATAATTTTTTAAATTTTGATTTCTCTTTAAATGGTCCGATTAGGGCTAAATTTAACTTTTCCGGACGGAATATATTCTTAGCCACCCTTCGAATGTCATCGGCTGTCACTGCTTCTATTTTAGTAAATTTTTCCTCTAATGTCAAAATTTCATTTTCTATAAGCTCTTGGACTCCGTAAAAGGCTGCCTGAGCATTCGACTCTTCCATATTTAAAATACTTTTGCCTTTAAGATAATCCTTGGCTTTTCTTAGTTCGTTCTCGCCAACCTTTTCTTCGGTAATTCTTCTATATTCTCCCAAAATTATCTCTATTGCCTTTTCTACCCTATTGTTATCAATACCCGCTTTGGTTACCAAATAACCGCTGTCTGTATAACCAAGAGAGGATGTTCTTATGTAATAAGCCAGTCCCTCTCTTTCTCTGACTGAAATCCACAACCGAGAACTCATATTACCGCCCAAAATTGTGCCCAAAAGCGTCAACGCATATTTGCGAGGATCAAAAGCATCGTAGCCGCGCACCCCCAAATGAAGATGGGTTTGGTCGGTTTTTTTATAATGAACCAGAATTTCCGGCTTTTTCTGAATTTGGATTGTCTTTTTTTTGGATTTTGATTCACCTGTTTTTATGCCCTTAAAATAATGTTCGATTTTTGTTTTCAGCTTTTCGCCTTCTTTGATACTGCCCGCTACCACAATAACCACGTTTCTGGCTAAGTAATGGCTTTGTATATAATTTATAAATTGCTCTCTTTTTATTTTGGCTATCACCTTTTTGTTTCCGGCTATACCCCAACCAGCTGGCTGGTCGCCGTAAAGTAATTCCTCCCAAAGATCTTCGATATAAAACATCGGCGTATCCAAATACATATTTATTTCTTCAATAATCACTCCTTTTTCTTTGTCGATTTCCCGAGGTTCCAGTTTGGAATTCAAAAACACGTCGGATACCCAATCAAGAGCCAAATCTATGTGCTCGCTATCTGTTTTAGCCCAATAACCCGTATCTTCTTTGTCGGTAAAAGCATTGTATTCTCCGCCAACCCTATCCAGGGTCTCGGCAATAGCCAAAGTATTCGGTCTTTTCTTCGTCCCCTTGAAAAACATATGCTCCAGAAAATGAGAAATACCGTTGATTTCCTTGGTTTCGTATTTCGAACCGGTGCCGACCAAAACTAAAACAGTCACTGCCTTGGTATTTTTCATTGGCACAGTGACTAATCTTAGTCCGTTTTTAAAAGTAAATTTTTGATGCGGTTTATTCATTTAATTTATCTTTTAAGTATTCCGTTAAATCATCAATTTTTATTCTTTCCTGTTTCATTGTGTCCCTGTCACGAACCGTCACATCGTTTTTTTCCAAGCTGTCAAAATCAATGGTCATGCAATATGGGGTTCCTGTCTCGTCTTGGGCATAATATCTTTTTCCGATGTTTCCCCTATCGTCCCACGCAGTTAAAAATTTGTCTCTCAATAATTCATAAACGCTCCTGGCTTTTTTTATCAGTTCCGATTTATTGGCTAAAAGCGGAAATACAGCCACTTTTCTCGGCGCGATAGACGGTTTCAGTTTCAAGACCACTCTTTTTTCTCCTTTAATCTCTTCCTCGTTGTAGGCCTCGCATAAAATCGCCAGCATGGTTCTTTCCATTCCAAAAGACGGTTCGATAACGTGAGGGAAAAACTTTTCATTGGTCTTTAAATCCGTGTATCTCAAATCTTTGCCGCTTTTTTCCGAATGATTTTTCAAATCATAATCGGTGCGATAAGCCAACCCGTAAAGCTCCTTGAAACCAAATGGAAAATTATACTCGATATCTTCGGTATGCTTGGAGTAATGGGCAAGTTCTTCTTTTTTGTGCTCGCGCCATTTGATGTTTTTCTTTTTGATTCCCAGTCCTAAAAACCAGCTTTCCATTTCTTCTTTCCATTCCTCGAAATATTTTTTCCAATCTTTTTCTCTGATAAAATATTCTATCTCCATCTGTTCAAACTCCAATTTTCGGAAAATGAAATTTCCCAAAGTAATCTCATTTCTGAATGCCTTACCGACTTGGGCAATGCCAAAAGGAATTTCCGGATGAAAACTATCCAAAATATTTCTGAAATTGACAAAAATTGCCTGAGCGGTTTCCGGACGTAAATAAGCAATCGAAGAAGAATCCTCGACCGGTCCGATAAAAGTTTTGAACATGGGAACAAATTTCTTTGGCTCGGTAAGTTCGCCGCCGCATTCCGGACATTCCTGCCTGCCGGCAGGCAGGTTTTTTTCTATCTGGTCGGTTCGAAATCTCTTGTGGCACTTTTTACATTCCACCAAAACGTCGATAAAACCCTGGGTATGGCCGGATGCTTCCCAGATTTTCGAATTCATCAAAATGCCGCCATCTAAACCATACATATCATTCCTGTCCTGAACGAATTTCTTCCACCAGCTTTTTTTGATATTATTGGCCAACTCAACACCAAACGGACCGAAATCGAAAGTATTGGCCAAGCCGCCATAAATATCGGAGCCGGAATAAATAAATCCCCGGCGTTTGCAAAGCGAGACGATTTTTTCCATTAAATTTTCCATATAAAATTTATTCGACTACCCGTCCTTTAGTATAGGAAGCTTTGGGATCATCGGGAATTAAAGTATTAACGGGGCTACTCCAACCGCTTAGGGTTTTTCCCGTAAAAGTGTCCTTTCCTTCCAGGATGGTTTCGTTAATTAAAAATGGAGTTTGTCCAACTTGGTTTATTGACGGCCTGAGACTTATCTGAAAAATCAATTCATAAACAGGTAAAACATAACCGATTCCAGCGGGAATTTTGGAAACTTCCAAAACCACTTCTTTGGTTCTCTCATTGTAATAAATCTGGCTGTTAGAAATTCTGTTTATGTAATAATTGGACCAAGTTATGCCCTGCGGTAAAACCGATGAAACTCTAACGTTTTCCGCGTCATTAGTACTGTTGGTAATTTCCCAATGAATAGTATAGGTGGTTATTCCGTCAACTTTTGGCGGAAGAGGACCGGTATTAACAATACCCGAAGATGGTTCGTAATAAAAACCTTTGGATTCTATAACAAGATCAGTATTGATTTTGCAACTCAGTTCTTTGGTAATTTTTAATTCGGAAATAGCGAATTTAGCCGGCACGGTCAATGTTCCTATTTCGCTGACTATTTTAACCTGAAAATTCTTACTGTTATAACTAGCCATGGGAATTGGCTTTTCCAAAGACACCGAAAATTTTACCTCTCCGGAATCTCCCGGTTCCAGAATATCCAATTTTTGAATTTCGCCGCCGGCCCAAGTAATAAAGTTCTGCCGGCTGTCAAAAAATCCCACGCCGTATAAATTAACGGTCTTAAAATCAAAAACACTGTCTTCAAGATAAGTTTTCAAAATCAATTCCTCGAAAGCCACATCGGTGTTATTCTTGAACCCAATTCTGTAATTTAAACGCCTACCGGAATTAATATTGCATCCTTCCTTGCTAACATCTTCTATGTCTATGGAAAGCAACAAAGGAGAGGGCGCTATTTTGGTGCTGTATTCGGAACGGCTGTACTTGAGAGGCTGTTCATTTTCTACGGTGCCTATGGTTACTTTTAAAATCTTGTCTTCCCCTTCCTCGCCCTCCAAAACTCCGACCAAACTAATTGCTCTTTTCTCGCCGGCTTTCAATTTATCAAGTTGCCAGGTATTTTTGCTTCCCGCCATTGGCTTGGGTTCGGTATTTTTAATTTTGAAATCTTCGCTGTATTCTACGTCTATTCTTAAATCGGAAATTTCTTTATTTGTCTTATTTTCGTACTCGATTAAATAGCCCGTTTCTTGACCGGCCATCACGTTATCGGGCCCGTCAATCTTTATTCCGATTAATACCGAATTGATTTCTATTCTGGCAGTAGCATAGTTCTCAAAACGGGAACTGATATTCTGCGGTCTGTATTCCAGTCTGGCGTTTACGGTTTTAAATTCGCCCTTGTCACCTATAAATCTTACTTTGAATTCTTCTCGGCCGTCCGATTTCTTGCGAATCGTTTTCAAGCCCCTTTGTTCCCGACTCAATTCTTCGCCCTCGGGAGAAAAAACGCCCGAAGGAAAATCAACAATAAGATATGCTTCATTCAAATCAACCCGGTTATTGTTTTTGTATTCGATTACCAAAGTAAATTCCTTACCGGAAGCAATATCTTGAGGAGTTTTAACGTCAATTACAACATTATTTTTGCTAAATTTAATCTGACCCCAAATAATGGCGACTATCGCAATGAGAAGAAAAATGACAATCGTAAAAAAAACTGTTCGGGGAAGATTTTTGCGGCTGAATAAAGAAGCTAAACCGCCTATTTTTTTAGGAGGTTCGAAATGCTGAATAGGCGCCTGTTGCGAGCCTATCTCTTTAATCTTAAAATCATAATTATCCTTCATACTTTATATTATATAACATTAATAGATATCTTTTAACTCTTTTATCGCTTCCGGACTATAGCCGAGCAATTTAATCAAATTCTTCTCGAAATCCGATACAGCCGATTTAAGAGCAATTTTGCCTTCATTGATGCCTTTAAGGGTAATTAAAATCAATTTCCAAACATCTTCATCGCACTCCTCTCCCACAATCGCCTCGTCAATCAAGTCCGCCAGCTTTTCGGCGATCTTTATTTTTTCCAAATCGTTTTTGATGTTTAAAAACTGGTCTTTGATTAACGCGTCCTTTAAAATCAAGATGTTTTTTCCTTCAACCAAAATCATCTGCACCCAAGAAATCGGCTCGATGCTATATCTCAATTTGCTTTCCAGTCTTTTCACTCCTTTGGCGGAAATACTAATCTTTCCCAATTTTTGGCTAAAAATAATCAAAAGCCGATCGACTTCATTCGCGTCGGCTGATTTCAAAATAATCGCTTCGGTTTTAATCATAATTTTTCGATTTTCAATTCTCCCTTTTGGAAGATAATCTCCTCGGCAATAACTTGTTTTTTGATTTGCTCTTTGTTTTTCTCGATAATATCTTTGTTTTCCGAATAATAAACTCGAATTTTATCTTTTGGCGTTAAGCTGGCATCTTTTCTTTTGACCTGAATACTACGCACAAAATCACGTAGCAATCCTTTTTCTTCAAGCTCCGGAGTAATAGTTAAAACATTGATCACTTTTTCTTTCTGATTTTTATCATAACATGCTTCTTCGGTATTCACTTCATCTTTATATAATTGTTTAAATTCATCTTTAAAATCATAATCAAAGGCTGATCTCGATATCGGTTGCCTTATTCTAATTGTTTCTCTTTTTTGTAATGCTATACTACAATATTCTCTAACTAATTCCATTTCTTTTTCCAATTTTTCATCAATCAATTTTTTCTCTACCTCTGGCCAATCTTCCAAATGAACGCTTTCCTTATCTCCTCCCACTTCCTTATATATGTGCTCTGCCGTAAACGGAATAAATGGAGCAATTAGTTTTGTTAAATTCATTAATACAAAACCTAAGACTTTCATTGCGTTTTTATCGCCATTTTTAAACCTGTCTCTTGAACGCCTAATATACCAAACAGATAGGTCATTGATAAATTCTTCAATGTGCCGAGCAGCGGTTGTAATACTGTATCTATCTAAATGCTCCGTAATTTCACTTATCAATAAATTTAATTCTGAAATTATCCATTTATCTAAAATGTTTTCTAAATCTTTATTTTTAATTTCACCGG
>CAYGVF010000095.1:0-9258 GCA_964353285.1 uncultured Candidatus Saccharibacteria bacterium
CGTCATTATTTACGGGTCTATAATTTAGATTCATCTACTTATGTTGCTTACAATGATGATTATGTGGGCAGCTCATATACTTTTGCCAGTACCCCGGGAACAAATTATTCCTGGTGGGTTCACACCCGCGATGCTGCAGGCAATTGGAGTGATGCTATAGGCACGAATTTTACCTGCGCTTTTCCTCCTCCTGATGTTGACATTGACGTCAGATCAACGGATGTAGGAGGGCCTTATTTAGAAGGTCCGATTAGCATAGATTATAATAGAGCAGCTGATTTAAAATGGACTACAACCAATGCCACGAGCTGTACTGCCTCTGGTGCTTGGTCTATACCTATAGCCACT
This sequence comes from uncultured Candidatus Saccharibacteria bacterium, assembly GCA_964353285.1. Taxonomy (GTDB): domain Bacteria; phylum Patescibacteriota; class Minisyncoccia; order RBG-13-40-8-A; family RBG-13-40-8-A; genus RBG-13-40-8-A. The sequence continues at coordinate 349 of CAYGVF010000095.1, forward strand.
TCCGGCACATGGACAACCGGCAATCTTCTCGCCACCGCGACTTTTATCATAACTTGTACCGGGCCAGGTGGAAGTAAATCTGACAGTGTTATTGTTAATGTTGGTTCAGCTACTTTATTCGTTACTTTAACCGCTAATAAATATTCCGGTGCTGCGCCTTTGACTGGCGTGGCGCTTACAGCCACTGTTACTGGTTCAGCTTTTGGCAATATAAATTATACTTTTTACTGCGACCGAAATGATGGCGATACAAACATCACTTTGCCCGCTAGCTATAAACATGATGGCGAGAGCGCAAGTTCTTATTCAACCCCATCTACTACTTGCGATCTCGTTTATACTACTCCCCGTCCTTACACAGCCAAAGTGATTGTAGAAAGAGGCACTTCAGCAGCCCAGGACACGAAAACAATTACCGTGACCAATACCGTGCCGACAGTCGATACTTTTGATGCTAATCCTTCTGCTTTTTGCTCGTCTTTTGTTAGTTATGCTTTTTCCTGGGTATATCATGACGATAATAACGATCCGGAATTACAGTTTGATTTTCAAATTGACAACAATTCGGACTTCTCTTCGCCGGAAGTATCGCGCAGTTTTGACAATCTTTCCAATCCGCCGCCATATCCCAACAATCAAGCGGTTTTAATCGTTCCGCAAAATCCTCCGCCAGCCGATTATTTGACCTATGGCGTCGGTACTTATTACTGGCGAGTCAGGGTTTGGGACATTAATGGAGCTAATTCCGGTTGGCGGCCTCAGCCACCCTTAACCATTAATCCGCCTTCTCATCGCTATCCGATTTGCAATTTTGACTGGTCGCCCAAATCCCCGCTTCCTACCGAAGATGTTCAGTTTACTGACCAATCCGCTTGCTATGACGATAGCCAGAATATTGTTCCTTGCGCAAGTTATTCCTGGTCAGTAAGTCCCGCAACCGCCACGCCGAGCACGTCCAGCCAAATAAATCCGATAATTGTTTTTAACAGTGCCGGTTCTTATACGGTTACTCTTACCGTGGTTGATGCAAGCGGTTTTTCTTGTTCAATGCCTAAGACCATTAGAGCCAGTTTGCCTTTACCGTTATGGAAAGAAATCAGACCGTAATAAATAGATTCAAATGTTCAAATTATTTTCAAAAAAATCAAAATCTTATTTAGGCATAGATATTGGAACCGCCTCGATAAAAATGGTGCAGTTAAAAAGAGAGGGGGAAAAGTTTGAATTGGAAACATACGGAGAAATCACTACCAGTAGTTATTTGGAAAGATTAAACGACGCTTTTCAGGTTACTTCCCTAAAAACATTAGAAGCCATAACTCGAGAAATGCTGAGAATACTTTTGCAAAAGGCAGAAACCTCGACTCGGCAGGCAGTGATGACTATTCCTATTTTTTCCAGTTTTGTGAGCGTGGTAGAGGTTCCGGAAATGGTGGACAAAGAGCTTGCTCACGCCATAGAATTTGAAGCCAGGCGTTATGTGCCGATTCCCGTGTCAGAAGTAATTCTTGATTGGAGAGTTATTGAATCCGGGTTGATAAAAGACGATCTTTCCCCGCGGCCGTTTAAAGGGAAAAGAATTCTTTTAATCGCCGTTCCCACGGAAGTAATCAATAAGTATTTAAGAATAGCCGATGAATTGGGCTTAAGAATTATTGCTTTGGAATTAGAAAGTTTCAGCTTGGTAAGGTCATTAATGGCCGGAGATGTGAGTTCGGCCTGTATTTTGGATATCGGAGCGAGAGCAAGCTCTTTCACAATTATTGATAGAGGTACAATTCAGATGAGTCACAGCTTAGATATTGCCGGAGCAGAAATGACTAAAACTCTGGCTACCGGTTTGGGAGTTGCCTCGCGAAGAGCCGAGGAATTTAAAGTTACTTTTGGGCTTAATCATCAGGGTGACGAAGATAAAAGGAAAGAGATAAAAGAGCTTTTGCATCTTCCTTTGGAGAAAATAGTTGATGAGATCGAAAGGATGATACTTTCTTACCAAATGAAAACCGACAGAAAAATTGAAAAAATAATTTTGAACGGCGGCTCGGCTCAGCTGTCCGGTTTGGGCGAATATATCGAAAAGAGATTGAGCATAAAGGCAATCAGTGCTTTTCCTTGGTCGAACGTAATTTATCCGACTGCTTTGCAAAATGTTTTGAAAAAAATGGGGTCGGAATTTTCAGTAGCCGCGGGCGCAGCTATGCGCGGAGGCTAAATTTATTATGGCAGATATAAATTTAATCCCAAGAGAATATATTGAAAGAAAAAAGGGGATAGGAGCCTATTTCTCCAAGACGACGATAATAATTTTTGCCTTGGTTGTTTTGGGTTTGCTTTTTTACGGTGGAACCGTCTTTTATCTGAAGAACCTTGATAAAAACATGGAGGTAATCAGCCAAGAAATTTTAGATTTGGAAAACAAAAGAGATCCGGATACCGAAAAAATAATGATTGATTTGAACGAAAGAATAAATATTCTTAAAGATTTATTAAAAAATCATTTTTATTGGTCTCAGGCGTTAGGGAAAGTAGAAGAATTGACTATCCCCGAAGTCTATATTTCTGATGCCGGCTTTAACATTGAATTCGAAAAAGTGAATATTAATATTTCCGGCAATACCACGACCTATACCAATTTGGCCCGGCAAATCCTGAGCTATCAGGAGGAACCGCTGGTGGAGAAGGTTAAGGTTTCCGGAATTTCCCTGGACGAGAAAGCGGGAATAAAATTTGATCTTGCCATAATTTTTTCTAAAAATCTTATTTTAGAGGAAGCGGAAAAAAATGATTAAAAATATTATTATTATAATTTTGATATTGGGATTTATAGCAATAATTGTGTTTTTGAATGTGCCAAACGTTCAAAAGATTTTAGCCAAAAGAACAGAGATAGATAACCAGAGACAGAATCTTTTGGATAAACAAGAGCTTTTAAAAACCGTAGAAAAATTAGCCACTCTTTACGAAGAAAACAAAGAAAGCATAGAGATGACCGTTATGGTTTTGCCCGCTAGCGAAGACATTCCCAATTTAATTGTCCAGTTTGAGGCATTGGCTTTCGAACAGGGCTTGATATTGGAAAAAATCGATTTATCTACACTGCAGAAAGAACAGGTGACCGAAGAATCCGGCCAGCCCACAGCAACAAAAGGACTTAAAAAAATGTCTGCTTCCATAAATTTAATGGGTACATATCCGGCTTTTAAAAATTTTACCAAAGCAGCGGAGGAAAATATGCGGTTAATGGATATTAATTATATAAAATTTTCCAGCAAGGCAACCCAAGATGAATCCGGCGAAGATGTCTTTGGAATGTTCGATTTTAGTGTTACGTTAAATATTTATTATAAATAAAATATGGAAGTCATAAAATCATTAGAGCGAAAGAAACGTCAAAAAACCCTACTATTCGTAAGCGTGGGTGTTGCAGTAGCTGCTGTTTTGATTTTGTATTTCGGATTTTTAAGAAAAGGAGACGTTGGCTCGGAAGAAATTGTTTTGAATCCTCAAGAGGGAGCCCAGCAGGCTCGCTCTTCTGTCGTAGAAGAAAAATTAAAAAAGATTAATTTGGATTTTGATTTCTTGAACGAGAAAATTTTATCTTTTTTAAAAATTCACGGTGATTTGCCGGTGAAAAAGGGAACAACGGGCAGAGAAAATCCTTATATTCCCTACTAATATGCCCAAACAAAAAAGCATTATAGATATTATAACCGAGAGAAATCTGGTTGATCCGGGTGTTTTGGAAAATATTAAAAAGGAGGCGGAAAGAGACAATAAAAACGCAGAGGATTTAATCGTGGAAAGAGGAATACTTCCCGAGGAAACATTTTACCAAATAAAATCGGAAATTTTAAAAATTCCCTTCAAAAGCTTGGCCGGTTCCAAGCCGATAGCCGATATCTTGAAATTGGTTCCCATGGAAGCGGCCCAACATTATCGTTTTGTTCCCCTAAACGTCGATAAAAATATTTTAGAGGTGGGAATGCTTAACCCGGAGGACATCGATGCTAGCGAGGCATTGAAATTTATTGCTCACCGTAACGATCTTACTCCGAAAGTTTATTTGATTACTTTGAGCGATTTCAGAAGTATTTTAAAAGATTATTCAACCCTGAAAGGCGAGATAAAAGAAGCGCTGGATGAGCTAAGAAAAGAAATAGAAAAAGAAGGAAAAATTGGCGCTAAAGAAGACGAAAAAGAAAAAATAGAACAGATTGCCGAAGAGGCGCCGATTAGCAAGGTTGTGGCTCTGATTATAAAACATGCCGTCGAACAGGACGCTTCAGATATTCACATTGAGCCGAGCGAAAAATCAATCAGAGTTCGTTTTAGAATCGACGGAATTTTATACACCAATCTTACTTTGCCGATCAGAATTCATCCGGCGGTTATTTCCAGAATAAAAATTCTTTCCCATTTAAAAATCGATGAAACGAGAAAACCTCAAGACGGAAGATTCTTTACTCAAAGCGGCAAGAAAAAAATTGACTTTCGAATTTCAACTTTTCCTACTTATGCCGGAGAAAAGGTGGTGATGAGAATCCTCGACCCGACCGTCGGCTTAAGAGAACTTTCCGATTTGGGATTGGAATCCCGCAATCTGGAGCTTTTGGAAAAAAGTATTCAAAAGCCCCACGGTATGATTCTTTTAACCGGTCCCACCGGTTCCGGCAAGACCACAACTCTTTACAGTGTTATGCATATTTTGAACCAGGAGGGAGTGAATATAGTGAGTTTGGAGGATCCTATCGAGTATTATATTGATGGCGTGAATCAATCTCAGGTTAGACCGGAAATCGGTTATACCTTTGCCACTGGTTTGCGCCATATTTTGCGTCAGGATCCGGATAAAATTATGGTTGGCGAGATTCGAGACAACGAAACCGCGGCTTTGGCGGTTCACGCCGCTCTTACCGGACATTTGGTTCTTTCCACTCTACATACCAATAACGCCATTGGCGTCATTCCGCGATTGATTGATATGGGCATTGATCGATATCTTCTTCCGTCAACATTGATTTTGACCATTGCTCAAAGGTTGGTTCAGCGGCTCTGTCCGAATAGTAAGCGGGAAATGAAACTTTCGTCAGAAATGGAGGAGATGGTAAAAACAGAGCTTGCCGCAGTCGAACCGAAGCAATTCAAAGAATTTAATTTGAAAGAGCCGTATACTTTTTATGAACCGAAAGTTTCTCGAGAATGTCCAAAGGGAACCAAGGGCAGAATAGCGATTTATGAAATGTTGGAAATGACCCCCCAAATGGAAGAGATTATTTTAAAGCAAGCATCGGAAGCGAATATTAGAGTAGAAGCAAGAAGACAAGGGATGATAACCATGCTTCAAGATGGTATTTTAAAGGCCTCAAGAGGAATAGTCGGCTTGGAAGAAGTAAAGAAAGAAGTTGAAGAATAAAAATTTTAAAGTTAATAAAATAATTATATAATAAACACAATAGGTAAATTTACAAAGCTATGAAAAATAATTATCAAGTAGAATTGGAAGAATTTTTGGAAATAGTTGGTAAGCATAATGCTTCCGATATCCATTTTTCGGTGGGCAAGAAGCCGGTAATCAGGGTCGACGGACAATTGATAGAATTAACGAAGTATCCTATTTTAAACAGCGAAACCGCCACCGGTTTAATCAACGTACTTTTAACCGAAGAACAGAAGCAGAAACTTTTAAACGACAGAGAGATCGACTTATCCTATAATTACAGAGAAAAGGCTCGCTACAGGGTTAACGTTTTTTATCAGAGAGGGTATCTTTCGGCTGCTTTGCGTTTTTTACCCTCCAAAATAAGAACGGTTAAAGAATTAAATCTTCCTCAGATGGTGGAAAAATTCGCTTCTTACTCTCAGGGTTTTCTTTTGCTAGTCGGGCCAACTGGCCATGGGAAAACCACAACTATGGCTGCCTTGGTTGATTACATTAATCATCATTTTGCCAAGCATATTATCGCCATTGAAGATCCAATAGAGTATGTTTTTGAACAGGATAAATCCTTGATTGAACAAAGAGAAGTGGGTAGTGACACAAGATCTTTTGCGCGGGCCCTAAGAGGGGCTTTACGTCAGGATCCGGATGTGATTATGGTTGGAGAAATGAGAGACCTGGAAACAATTTCTACTGCTTTAACCGCAGCCGAGACCGGACATTTGGTTGTGGCCACTCTTCACACTAATAACGCTGCTCAGACAATCGACAGAATAATCGATAGTTTTCCAGCTGAAGCCAAGAATCAAGTTCGAGCCCAGTTAGCCGCCACTCTTTTGGGGGTTGTTTCCCAGCGTTTAGTCCCCAAGATTAACGGAGGAAGAATTCCGGCTGTTGAGATAATGATTGCCAATTCAGCTGTTCGCAATTTAATTCGCGACGGCAAGATTTACCAAATAGATTTGGTAATCGAGACCAGCGGCGACGCGGGAATGATTTCCTTAAATAGATCTTTGGCCGACTTAGTTCACAAAGGTTCGATTTCTTTAGATAATGCCGAAATATACTCTTTGAGTACATCCGATTTAAGAATGTTATTGGGCAGATAAAATATATTTCATATGCGTTTTAATTATCAAGCCAAAACCAAAAGAGGAGAAACCCAGATTGGTATCGTAGAGGCGGGCGGTCGAGAAGCGGCCATCGAGACGCTCCAGCGTCATGAATTAGTCGTGGTTTATCTCGAAGAATTGTCTGCAGTTCCCTTCTATACTCGTTCTTTAAAATTCATCCAGAGAGTAAAAGCCAAAGAGATTACAATTTTTTATCGTCAGTTGGCTATTCTTTTCGAGGCCAGTGTTTCTCCTTTGGATTCATTGAGAATTTTAGCCGAACAAACAAAAAATCCGCTTTTTAGGGATATAATTTTTGAAATAGAAAACGATGTTAAGGGCGGAGAGAATTTATCCGACGCCATGGCCAAATATCCAAAAGTTTTTTCCCCATTTTATATAAATGTGGTCAAAGCAGGAGAAGCAACCGGAAAATTGCACGAGGTTTTAAAATATTTGGCCGACCACGCGGAAAAGGACTATAATCTAACTTCCAAGGTAAGAGGAGCATTTATTTATCCACTAGTAATAATGTGCCTTTTTGTAGTTGTGGCAATTGCGATGATGATTTTCGTAATTCCCCAATTAACCGCGGTGTTGCAGGAAACAGGCGGGAAACTGCCGTTTACTACCAAATTATTGATTGGCGCAAGTGCGTTTTTGAAAAAATGGTTTTGGTTGGTTGGTTTATTTGTTGCTGCCTTGGTTGTCGGATTGTCAAAATTTATTAAAACAGAAACAGGCCGCCGAACCTTGGATATTCTCAAATTAAAAATCCCGATTTTTAAATCGCTTTTTCAAAAAATATATTTGACGCGTTTGGCTGAAAATTTTAAGACCTTGATTGTCGGCGGGATCCCGATTTTGAAAGCCCTGGATATCACCGCTTTAGTTATTGGCAACAAAGTTTATGAGAGGATAATCAACGAAGCCAAAGAAGAAGTCAGAGTCGGAAAAACCATAAGCTCGGCTTTTGCCAATCATCCCAAGCAGATTACTCCGATGTTTACCCAAATGTTGGGAGTGGGAGAAAAAACAGCCGAATTGGGACTTATTTTGGATAAAATCGCTTCTTTCTATCAGCAGGAAGTCGATCGGAACGTAGCTAATATGACTCAGCTGATTGAGCCGTTTATGTTGTTGTTTTTGGGTGTGGCTGTGGCATTTTTGGTTTCAGCGATTCTGTTGCCTATCTACAATTTTGCCTCTGGCTTGTAATATAATAAATATGGTATAATTAAAAAGAACTTAAAAATAAGACAAAGGTCGAAGTTAATTCAATAATTAGTCCTACGCAAATAGCCGAGTCGAGCCAATGCGTGTTGGACAAAAAATTAATAATTAATTTTGTTAATTAATATGAGAAAGAAATCAAAAGGTTTTACTTTGATTGAGTTATTGGTGGTTATCGCGATTATCGGTATCTTGGCGACAATTGTTTTGGTATCTTTAAATAATGCCCGACAAAAAGCCAGAGATAGCCGAAGAGTAAGTGATTTGCGCCAGATTGCCTTGGCTTTGGAAATGTATTTTGATGACCAGAGCACCTATCCGGGAACCCCGGCTTTAGATAGTTGTACTGCGGCTGAATGGACTGCTTTGACTACTGCGCTCCAAACCGGCGGTCAGATGACCACAGTTCCGAACGATCCTCTTGGAGGCACTACTACTTATGCTTACGCGGGCTGGAATCCCGGTGCGGTTGCGCCTGTAACTGACTATATTCTTCGCGCCCAATTGGAAACCTGTGGCACTACTGGTGCTTGTGGTACGGATGTAGATGCTTCGCCTGGCGGAGGCTGTGATTGCACTGATGTGAATAGAATGTACTGCATACAACCATAAAATTTCAGCTAAATAGTCAGATTCTACCCAAATCTCTTGGTTTGGGTAGAGGAGACTATTCGGCTAATGCAGAATAATTAATTTATTATTATGAGAAAATCAAAGGGCTTTACCTTAATTGAACTTTTGGTAGTGATTGCCATTATTGGTTTATTGGCGACAATTGTTTTGGTGTCGGTAACCGGTTCGCGTCAAAGAGCCAGAGATAGCCGAAGGGCAAGCGATTTGCGCCAGCTTGCTTTGGCTTTAGAGATGTACAATGTTGAAAATGGTGCTTATCCCGGACTTCCCGATAACGCTGGATGCGATGAGGGAAATGGCGCCATGTCAGCTTTATTTACCGCTCTTCAGAATTCCACCTACATATCTTCGATACCCACCGATCCCAGGACAGGAACTTATTATGGTTACGAAGGATATAATCCCTCGGGGAGCGGAACAGTAACCAAATATGTTCTTCGGGCCGTATTGGAGCGTTGCAACGCCAATTCTGGTCTTTGCGCTTTTGATGCCGAT
>CAYGVF010000096.1:0-2803 GCA_964353285.1 uncultured Candidatus Saccharibacteria bacterium
AAACATCTGGCTTCGGAGGGCAGGTTAGCGAAGGAGGACGGAACTACGTCCCCTAGATCCCTAGATCGTCCCCTAGATTATTTTTTATGTTATTGACACTTCCATTTTTTTCCGGTACTCTGATCCCCGGATCAAAATGGTAAACTCAGAACCAAGTCTCTTCAAATTTTATTAATTCTTCCGGTATTTCGGTGAGGAACCTTGATGGCGGATTGGCTTCTTTCATGCCCCAGTTTGTTCTTAAACGGCTTAAAATAAGATGCAAATGAATTTTGCTTCTGGTTATACCCACATAAAAAAGCCGGCGCTCTTCCTCGATATCCAAAGGATTGATCAAGCTTCGCGAATGAGGCAAAATTCCTTCTTCGCAGCCAATAATGAAAATAATCGGAAATTCCAGACCTTTGGCCGTGTGCAGGGTCATCAAATGGACTACTTCTTTTTTTTCGTTAATCTCGTCAGCATCGGATAAAAGGCTGGTTTTTTCCAGAAATTCGATTAGTCCCTGAGGAGGCTTGATTTTATCGTAATCAGCACTGACGCTTATCAGTTCTTCGAGGTTTTGCCAGCGCACCTCGTCTTCGGGAATGCCTGCTTGCAAAATATTGTCGCCATAGGTTTTTTTGAGAAAATCCCTGTATTTTGTCTGTCGTAAAATAAATTTCAAAACCTGCGAAAGTGGTTCTCTGTTGGCCATTTTTTTACACTCCTTAATCAGTTTATAAAATTCATTTATTTCCGATTTTTCTTTGGTGGCTTTTTCCGGGCCGAGTTTCAGAATTTTTTCGAAAGTTATCTTGCCGATGCCTCTTGGCGGGACATTAATTATTCTTTCCAAGCTGATCGGGTCGTTAGTGAGAATAAATTTGAGATAGCTGACCAGGTCTTTGATTTCTTTGCGTTGATAAAATCTGATTGCCCCGATTAATTTATAGGGGATGTGGTGTCGGATTAAGGCTTCTTCGATTGCTCGGGACTGGGCATTGGTGCGGTAAAATACGGCAAAGTTATTCAATTTGTAGCCCTGTTTCGAGAATTCTTTTATTCTTTCGACAATGAATTCCGCTTCGGATTTTTCGTTCCAGGTTTCGACGATCGAAATCAGGGGACCGGTTGGATTTTCCGTCCAGAGATTTTTCGGTTTTTGATAGACATTTTTGGAGATTACTTTCGATGCGGCATCTAGAATATTTTGTGTGGAGCGGTAATTTTGATCAAGGGTAATTACTTTTGCCCGAGGATAATCTTTTTCGAAATTCAAAATATTCCTGAAATCCGCATTTCTGAAACTGTAAATCGACTGGGCGTCATCACCGACCACGCAAAGGTTTTTGTATCGAGAAGACAAAAGTTTTATCAGCCGATATTGAATCGGGTCGGTATCCTGATATTCATCCACAAGAATATATTTGAATTTTTCCTGATATTTTTTGAGAATTTCGGGAAATTCCTCGAAAATTTTAACCGCGAGCATAATCAGGTCGTCGAAATCCAGGGCATTTTTCTTTTTCAGTTCTTTTTGATATTCCGAATAAATTTTACTGATTGTTTTTTCGTAATATTCCCGAGCCTTTTTCTCGTAACTTATTGCGTCGATATATTCGCTTTTTAAAGCCGAGATGGTCGAAGACACTTTTTTTGCCGGAAACTGGTCTTTGTTGATTTCCAGGCTTTGGATGATTTGTTTGATTAAACTTATCTGGTCGTCTTCGTCGTAAATTACAAAGGTTTTTTTATAGCCCAGTTTATTGATTTCGTTTCTCAAGAGTCTTAATCCGAAAGAATGAAAAGTGCCGATAAAGGGCAAATTGCTCAATTTTCCGACCAGATTTCTTATCCGGGATTTCATTTCGTCGGCCGCCTTATTAGTAAAGGTAACCGCTAAAATATTCGAGGGAGAAATACCGTTATTAATCAAATAAGCCAGGCGATGGGTTAAAACTCTGGTTTTGCCGCTGCCTGGGCCGGCTAAAATTAAAATTGGCCCCTTGACTGTGGTAACTGCTTCTTTTTGTCTGGGATTTAAATTTTTGAGTATTTCATCCATAGTCTTATTCTAGCATTTTTACCCGGGTATAAAAATATTGACAAAGTAATTTGTCCATGCTAGGATGGTATATACCGAATCAGAAAGGTTTTAAAAGACTTATTTTCGGAAAAACCGACATATTTTTAAGCTGAAAACAATCTTAAGTAGGCTTTTAAAGCCTGCAAGAGAAAATAATTGGTTAAAAAGCATAATTTTTAACCCCCCTTTAATCAAGGGAGGTTTAGTTATTGTTCTGGTTGTTGTTCTTTTATTTCTGACCCATACCATTGAAGGCAGTTTGAATAGTTATTCCTTCGAAGAAGAAAAGGAAATATTCAGAAAGGGTTCTTTTCTTTATGCTATTCAATATCTTAATCCTGATGAACTTAACATCGAAGAAGCCTATACAAACGGAGAATTTTCCGAGAATCAGAATTTAATTTTGGGCGACAGCGCATTCTTGGCCGCTTCTTGTCCCTCGCCGATAATTCCTGGTCAAGAAAGAGGCGGAATAATTACTTATGAGGTTCAATCGGGAGACGTGCCATCGGAAATTGCTGCTGCCTTTGGTATTTCTACGAATACGTTGCTTTGGGCCAATAATTTAAGCGTTTGGGATTATATAAAACCAGGACAACAATTGGTAATTTTGCCGGTTTCGGGCATCAGGCATACGGTTCAAAAAGGCGAGACAATTGAACAAATTGTTAAAAAATACGGCGCCGATACCCAGGAAACCATTGAATACAATGGCTTGCCGGCTAACGGGAACTT
>CAYGVF010000097.1:0-1838 GCA_964353285.1 uncultured Candidatus Saccharibacteria bacterium
TTTTAAAATATCGTTTATAAGCTCAGATTTATTTTACATGTCGACACGTGTCGTTCCGACTGCGGTCGGAACGCACTAATTCTCAGCCGACTGCGGTCGGCTTCCGAAGTTGTCTCAGTGTAAAATAAATCTTCGCTAAAGATTTATATGAAAAAAGTATTTGCCGTAATATTTTTGATTTTAATTGTCGGCTTGGCCGGATATTTGATTTTTTCGCGGGAAAAAGGGGTCAAACAAGCGAATAATGCCGAAGGGTTTTATCAGGCAAAATTTTATGAGAAATTATCCAATGGTATGGTGCAGTGTGGGCTATGTCCGAATCGCTGTATTCTGGCCAAAGAGCAGATTGGATTGTGTAAAGCGAGAAAAAATATCGATGGAGAGCTTTATTCTTTGAATTACGGAAATGTGGCTGCCCAGCATATTGACCCGATCGAGAAAAAGCCGTTTTTCCATTTTTTGCCCGGAGCCGATGCTTATTCGATTTCCACCACGGGTTGCAATATGCGCTGTTCTTTTTGCCAAAACTGGAATATTTCCCAGGTTTTTCCCTGGGAAGTTCAGACAACCAAAATGACGCCGGAACAAGTAGTTGACGATGCTTTGAATAATGGAAGCGAAATAATCGCTTTTACCTATAACGAACCGATTGTTTACTACGAGTATGTTTTTGATGTGGCGAAATTGGCCAAAGAAAAAGGGCTAAAAACAGTAATCGTCAGCAATGGTTATATTAACCCCGAACCATTAAAAGCATTATTGCCATATATCGATGCTTATAAAGTTGATTTGAAAGCTTTTAGAGAAGAATTTTACCAGAAATTTACCGGCGGGCATTTGGCGCCGGTTTTGGAAACAATAAAGACCATTAAAAACAGCGGGGTTTGGCTGGAAATCGTGAATTTGTTGATTCCCGGAGAAAATGACAGTGAGCAGGAAATCAGGGATATGGCGAAATGGATAAAAGAAAATGTCGGTGATGATGTGCCGCTCCATTTTTCCGCTTTTCATCCGGAATACAAGCTTCAGGATTTTCCGCCCACCCCACCCGAAACCCTGATTAAGGCGCGGCAGATTGCGATGAGCGAGGGTTTGAAATTCGTTTATACGGGAAATATTATTTATCCCGAAGGCGAGACAACTTATTGTCCTGATTCCAAACAAATCGCCATTCAAAGGCAAGGTTATATGATAAGCCAGAATAATTTAATTGACGGCAAATGTTCCAACGGCGAGATAATTTCCGGTATTTGGAAATAACATGAAAAAAGTGATAATTTTTGTTATATTTATATTAGTGGTTGTTGGTTTGGCTTTGGCTATAGACCAAAAATGGTTTATGAAAAAGAAAGAACCGGAAAATAATATATCGAAAAACGAAGAAAATTTGCCGATCAGAAAACCAGCAGTGGCTGGGACTTTTTATCCTGGAAATGAGAAAGAACTGAGCTCATTAGTTGATGAGTATTTGAGCAAAGTCGAATCGCCGCAATTAGAGCCATATGTCCGCGCTTTGGTTGTGCCGCATGCTGGTTATGTTTATTCCGGACAGGTTGCCACTTACGGTTATAAAGCTTTAATCGGTCAAAATATCACGAGAGTGATTATTATCGGCAATAGCCATCAGGAATATTTTGACGGCGCCTCGATTTATCCCAAAGGATATTTCGAAACTCCGCTGGGTAAGGTTGAAATTGACGCGGATTTTGCCCAGAAATTGATGGATGTGAGCGATAAAATTTATTTCAGGGAAAGTAGCCACGAGCAAGAGCATTCTCTGGAGGTGCAATTGCCGTTTTTGCAAAAAACCTTGAAAAATTTCAAAATCGTGCCGATAA
>CAYGVF010000098.1:0-2815 GCA_964353285.1 uncultured Candidatus Saccharibacteria bacterium
GCACCGACAAACTTGACGATAAAAACATCATACGGATAGTATGTGTTTCCATCGGCATCAGTGAATGTGGCGTCAGGACTTACAATGTCGCCTTCAACTACGGCTGCTTTGGCGACCGGAACATATACTGTTCCAATTAACCACAGAATTGTGGTTGCCGCCAAGCTAATAGATAATAATTTTTTCATTTTCGATTTTTGCCTTGATTTTACATTTTTAGTCAACCTTAGGCTGACTAAAATTTATAAAATCAGGAATTTTTGTTTTCGACCTTTAATAATTTCCCTCCACTCGCCCTCGATTAAACTCGGGCTCGCTCGGGATTAAAGTAGCCATTATCGACCTAATAACGGCTACTAATTTATTACTGTCCAATCTTTTCAACTTCTTCAGTTGGTGATTGAATTTTCTCAAATTGAATAGAGCTCGACTCAATCTTTTCTGTGTTGTCCGACGGAACCACAACCTCTTGCTTGGTTTCCTCTTCCGGTTCTTCGGCCGGGACCGCTGTCTCTTCCTTAACCAATCCGCTCGTCAGCTCTTTTGTTTTGCTCAGTTCTTCCAATGCCTGATCAATATCCTGTTTTAAGGCCTCCTTTTCGCTCGGAAGAATATAGCTCAATTTTTCATCACTATTAATTAATGTGTCTTCGTAAAACGAAGTTTGGGCATTGATTATTTTTGCCACCTCAGCTGCCTTCTCGGCATTCTTTTCTTTTAAGCTATTGATTTCTTGCTGCACGTTTACCAATTGCTCGGTGAAATTTTTAACCGTTTTTTGGATATTTCCTTTCTTTTGCGGTCTTTCGATTAATTGATTAAATTCATCCATTCTTTGGTTGGCAAATTTAATAGAAAGTCTGGTTCTGTTGGCGGTATCGGACGTAAAGGTAAATTGAGTTTTCTCCAGCGTGGTTTTAACCGGATAAAGCAAATCGCCCGGCAGACTGTTTTGGGAAGCGCCAATTGCTCCCACTGTGGCAAAACAACTAACTAAAATTATTACTGAAAAAGTAATAGCGAAAGCAGGACGAAAAATATTTGAAAAATTAAAAAAAGGAAAAACCAAAAGGGTCTTCCTTTCTTTTGCCGGATTTTGTGTTCTAGCTATTTCCGATAATAAAAAACTTCTTTGACTCGTAAGCCAAGAAGCAGTGGGATGAATTCGTTGTAAGTTCTTTATTTTGCGGATAATAATATCCATAGTGCTATTTCCGCCTATTTGTCCATTTGTCCGTCTACTATAGTAGACGAATAACTACCCTCATTTGTTACACTTTTGTTACACCCTTCACCTTTATCCTATAATGAGGCTATTGCCATAAAAACTATTATCCAAAATATAAGGGTTAAAAGGTGAAGGGTTACACCCCTTCCAGACGGTCTTTTAAAGTGCCTAAAGCCCTATGGATTAAAACCCTGATCGCACCCTCGGATTTACCCATAATTTTTGATATTTCGGGGACCGAAAGCTCGTCTAGATAATACCAAATAATCACATCCTGATACTCTTCTTTTATGTTCACCAAGGCCCGATGGACTTCCTCGGCATCGTCTCTTGCATTGGTATCGTCTCGAATAAACTGCCCTTCCAAAAATTCTCTAAAATCATCGTCTATCAATATCTCCTGAGAACTTTTTCTTTTGTAGTAATCAATAATCAAATTTCGGGCAATTTTGTATAAAAGGGCCCGAAAGCTTTCTTCGATTTCCCTTTCTCCCTGAAGGTATTCCCAGATTCTTAAAAAGGATTCGGAAGAAAGGTCTTCGGCTAAAGTTTGAGAGCGAACCTTCAGACGGATAAAACGAAAAATCTTGGGCGCGTAAAAATCATAAAGCTCGCCAAACGCTTCTTTGTTTCCGGCTAAAACCCTTGAAACCAGTTCCTTTTCTTTGTCTATTGTTTCCAAACTTGCCATAATGTTACTCTCTTATTACAGTTTAGCATATCATAAAAAATTAACAAAACAAGGGCGATGCTCTTTTTTTTCGAGCATCGCCCGTTTTTTCCTCCTTATTAACGGATTCTCACCGAATCTTTCAACAAGAAAAATGGTGGTGATCCGGGAAGGATAACTGCTCCTCCCTCCTCAAGAGTCTGTTTGAACCGGCGAAATGTCTTGCCGTAAGCCAATTTTTGTAGAGCGATAAGACCACATTCTCTCACCGTCTCCAGAGAGACCACTTTAGCTCTCTCCTCGTTGTTTGTCGTCACCTCAAAGACGACTGAGGAGGTGGGGAATTCCCCATCAAGGCACAAAAAACTTACCGGTCCATCGATCCCAATTCTCATCCAGGACTCCTTCCAGTGAAAATTTCCTGATTTACCCCGATTAATCGGGGTTGTTCAGGATTGGCTTCATTGTAGCAGATAAAAATTTATTTGTCAACCCCAAAACAAAAAAGGGCCGGTTTTTACCCGACTCCTGATTTTTGCTTCTTGAAGCATTTGGCTCTTGTTGTGTCGATTATTTTATCGACTTCAAATTTCGCCATTTTTTCCTCCTTATTAGAATGAACTCTGATTGATTTTTTCCAGCTTAACGCTATGAAAAATCATTATCTTGTCCCCGACTATA
The DNA here is from genome assembly GCA_964353285.1 of uncultured Candidatus Saccharibacteria bacterium. Lineage (GTDB taxonomy): Bacteria > Patescibacteriota > Minisyncoccia > RBG-13-40-8-A > RBG-13-40-8-A > RBG-13-40-8-A. The sequence goes on from CAYGVF010000098.1 coordinate 2,580, forward strand.
GCTTCGCAAGCCGAATAACCGTCTCTCCAGGTAAAGCGATGTTTTCTGATTGTTATCCTTTTCCCGACGAGCTCTTCTTTCTCATCATAATGATTATCGTCTATCTTGATATCCAAGATTTTGCATTTGTCTCCTGTTTTGAATTCTGCCATCTCTTCCTCCTTTAAATATAAGGTTCAAAATTGCATTTCTACTCTACCAAATCCCCTTGAAAAAAGCAAGGGCAGAAAATATAA
>CAYGVF010000099.1:0-6535 GCA_964353285.1 uncultured Candidatus Saccharibacteria bacterium
GCAGTCGGCTGAGAATTAGTGCGTTCCGACCGCAGTCGGAACGACACGTGTCGACATGTAAAATAAATCTGAGCTTAAACTACGTGAAATATGGTTAATCCTCTAATAATATAATAAATCCCGTAAACCAAAAAGGCAAAACCGACAATCAAGCCTGCAATCCGGGCGATGAAACGGAATTCTTTCATCTTTCCCAAATATCCCAAAAAGGTCACGGGCAGAAAATAAAGCGTTGTGCCCAGAAAAAACATCAAAAAATAAATTATTCCGCGCAAAGTACTGTGCAGAGTAAAAACATAAGCCAGAGACATCAGAAACGGCGGGCAAATATTAATGCCCATCAAAAATCCCATCAAAAGCGGTGATTTTTCCCTGAATTTTATATATTTGGCCGACCAGCCACCTTTTATTAAAGGTGAATGGGCAAGACAAAAAAAGCCTTTTGACCTTAAGAGCCCTAGAGAATAAATGATTAAAATAATTGCCAAAACCATTAAAGAAACAATTAAAATCAGATTTACTGTTTGATTGGAGATTCTCTCCCCCAAATAACCGAAAATCGCGCCAAAAAGAACGTACCCGCCAAGACGGCCGAAAATAAACTGCAAAATTATCTTGAAGTTTTTGGACAATTTTCTTTCTTCCGCAGCCAAATACGGCGCGATAAACGGCACGCAATAGGTAAAACAAAAAATCCCCACTGAAATTCCCAATAAAAATGGCTGAGTCAAATAATCAATCATAAATTCAACTTACCATAATTTTCTGATTTTTACTACTTTGAATTGACTTAAATAATGTCTTTTGCTAAGATAGGTTTTCGGGATCTTTAAATCTAAATAATTAAGGAGGTAATTATGCTGTTTAATCTGCCTTTACCGATCAAGATTTTTGCGACCAGAGGCACTCAGGAATTGGCGGAAAACATTTATAATTCCGCAAAACCGCTTATAAACCCCGCGTCCGTGAATAGCCTGCGGTTGGGCAAACCTGTCTTTATTGATTTCTCTAACGACAATATTGTTTGCCAGGTGGACAACGTCAGAGGACATTTTACGGTGGTTGCCCATACTCAGACTCCTCCCGTAAGTAATGGCTTGATTGAATTGTTTAATCTGCTTGATGCAATCATCAATGCCCAACCCGCCGATATCCTGCTCGTTTTCCCTTACATGCCTTATTCCCGCTCTGACCGCAAAAACAAACCTCGAATTTCGGTTATGGCTGAACGCTTGGCAGATATCATCTCCACGTCTTTCCGGATAAGACACGCAATATTGCTCGACCCCCACGATTCCCACATCAAACACTATTTCAGACCCGCTGCCGATGAAATCACTGCCGTATACCTGATTGCCGACTACATAGAGAAAGAATTGTTTAAAGTTTACCCGAAACAAGAGACCGTTCTTGTGTTCCCCGATGCCGGTGCAGCCAAAAGATTCGGACAAATTGCCCATATTCTCGGGCTGCCCACTGCTTACATTGACAAAGACCGGCCTGACCACGCTGAAAATCCCGATATCAAAAAAGTAGTTGGCGATATCGACAAAAAATTCTGCCTGCTTATCGACGACGAAATCCTTACCGGCTCAACCTCGGAAAAAGATGCCAAAACCCTGAAAAAAGAAGGCGCAATCAAAGTTTGCGCCATCAACATTCACGGCATTTTAGCGGAAAAAGAAAAACCCGAAAACGAAGTAGTTCAGAAAATGGAGAAATCTGTGATCGATGATTTCATCATCACTGACAGCGTGCCCGTCCGTCACAAAATCGTTTCCCCTACCAAATTCACCGTTCTCTCGATTTATCCGCTTCTTGCCCAAGCCATTATCCGAACCGTCTGCAATGAATCTCTTACCGAGTTGCATGAACCCAAAAGCGTTCATCTCTATCGTTCTTTCTGAATCAAAAACAGGATGCCCCGACGCACAGTCGGGGCTTTACTTATCTTTTTAAGTAATTTCTACTATAATTAAATTAGATAATCATTAACCAAAAATATTATGGACAACAATCTTTATAATTTAATGCTGCAATTGACCCAAGAACAAAAATCTATCTGGCGGGTAAAAAGATATTATATCGGCGATGCGGGAAATTGCGAGGAATGCAAAGAATTCTGGACAAGATTTTTACAGCAAAAAGAAGACAATGTTGCGCAAATGAAAGATTTGATTAAAAAACACATCGGATAAAGTAAAAATCTCCCGCGCTGCGGGAGATTTTTTAATTCTCTAAATTATTTTCCCTTTTCAACCCTTTCCACGTATTCTCCGGTCTGAGTATTAATTCTGATAATATCGCCTTCCTCGATAAACAAAGGGGTATTAATCATGGTTCCGGTTTCGATTTTAACGGCTTTTATTCCGCCCTGGGCAGTATTTCCTTTGATGTTTGGCGGCGCTTCAATAATTTTGAATTCCATTTTAATCGGCAGAATAACATTCACGATTTTATCCTCAAATTCCATTACCCGTATATTGCTGTTCGGCTTCAGAAATTTGGCCATCTCGCCGATTTGCTCTTCACTGATTTCAAATCTTTTGGACGGGTCGCTGATTTCGCAAAAGACAAATTTTCCCCGACTTGTCCCGTTGGAAATCGAAGATTTCCTATCGGGATGATTGTAGAGGAATTTTACTTCCCGATAATTGATTTCCGCTCCCGCGAAACTTTCCGTATGCTGGAAATTTCTGCTGATTACTTTACCGGTAATCAGATTTTTTATTTTTGTCTGGGCAACCGGCTTTCTTTGCTGCATTCTCAAGAAACTAAATTCGACCACTTGATATGGCTGGCCATCCAAAATAAAAACCGTGCCCGGTTTCAAATCGTTATAATTAATCATAATACCTCAATTTACACGAAAATTAATTTTTTGGCAAGAAAAAGGGGCGGCTTCGCCGCCCCCTTGGCGTTTTTTAAAAATGAATTTTTTGCACGCAATCGCCGGCTCGAACCGAATCCGGGATATTGGTAAAACGATGAGGGTAAGCCGAGCAAATATAACTGACTTCTGCTCCGTCTTTGCTGATAGTTATTTTGGTGTAGCCCGGGGGTCCGTAAAAATCTGCTTTTGTATTTGTCCAGTCTGCGCTGTAATCACCGTATCTGCCGTAGTCGCCATAATATTTTTGCCAATATCTGCCTTTGTACCAGTCCCGTTCTCCTACGTATTTAGGAGAACCGACGCAAATGCTGCGCATTTTTCTGCCCTTGGAATTAATGCCGATAATCTTCGAATGAAATATATGGTCGTGGCCGTAAATAAAGGCATCCACTCCTTTTTCCAGCATCAGCTTTGTCAGTCCAACTTGTTCAATCGCATCGGGATTTTGAGAGAAATCCTTATAATCCTCTTTTGTGAACAACGGACCTCTGCCGTAAGCGTAGCTTGTGTCAGTTTCATCCGAACCGCTGGGCCAGCCGCCGAGCACGTGGTGGGCCAAGACAAATTTCCAATCAGCATCGAATTCCAAAATTTTCTCGAGCCATTTTTTCTGCTCAATTCCGAGCGTCCAGTCCTCGGGCTTTCTCGGCAAATCAGGATTATAGCGCATTACATCCAAGACCACGAACAACACGTTTCCTTTCTTAAATGCTTTCTCATTGATCGGCACAAACTCCGTTCCCGCGTTTCCCCAAAATACAGGATAGTAATTTTCTTCAATCGAACCGCCGGAATTCAAGCCTGGCTGCTTGTAATAAATTTTTCGGTAGCGCGTTGCCGCTTCTCTGGTGTGATTGAACCCCGACTCCTGGTCGTGATTGCCTCTTACCCAATAAATCGGTACATTGGGCGAAAGCGCGGAAAATATTTTCCTTTGGCCGAGTCGGAAGATTTTCTCGTATGCTTCGATATCTTCTGGGGTGGCGGCAAACTGGTCTTTAAGACCCAAACCCGGCCATTTGTGGGGAAAGCCGATGCCCGTGTCGCCGAGATCGAAAATCAAATCGGGATTTTCTTTCTGCTGTATCTGGTAAAGGGTGCTTGCCAGACAAAATCCGTTCATCAAATAAGAAAGTTCGCCTCTGGGGCTATAAAAGGGATTCTTTATCAACTCGCTGAAAAAGAAAGGGACATAATCACTGCTTAATCGCAGATCTTGAAGCACGGGATCTTCAATTCTCCAGGCGCCGTTTTCGTCATTGTCATCATCGGATAAGTGGTTGTCGCTGGTAAAAATAAACTCGAATTTGTCTGTGAGTGGTCTAGGGGGTGTTTTTACTGTTCTTTTGGCTGTAAATTTCCAAACAATTTCACTGCTTTCCTTATATTCCAGCCAATAGCTGAAACCTGGAGAATTAAAAACCCAGAAAGGAATTTCTAAAACATCTTTGACATTGTAATGATCCTGCGCTCCAGCCATGCTCGATAAGAGGACCATATCATTGCCAAACGAATACCTGAATCTGATATCCAGACTTTTTCCTTGTTTGGGAATAATGCCGAGGTTCGCCTCATAGGCCGAAAGAAAAACGATTCTTTCCGCAGCTTCAAAGTACTTGTCGTCATATACCGCATTCTGAAAATAAGATATTTGGGATACGGCGATTACACAAAAAATCACTGTGATAAAAAGAATTGAAAGAGCTTTTTTCATTTTTTCCTCCTTTAAAAATGGTATTTCTAATCTATCAAAAATCCTTGACTCGGTCAAGGATTTTTGAATTTTCAAATGTTTTTGATTATTCCGTGGTTTTGCCGTCAAATTCCGCTTCATTGGCCACGGCCTCTTCTTTGGTCGCGCACACAATACCATCCTTGTGATGAGCCGGGGAATAAATAGTGTAAAGTTTGAGTTCTTCCGTATTGGAGACATTAATAATGTTATGCTGGGCGCCAGCCGGCACAACAATTGCTGTGCCGTCTTTGAGTTCGTATTCGTTGCCATCAATAATGCATTTGCCTCGCCCTTTTTCGAAACGGAAAAATTGGTCATTGTCGAGATGAACCTCCGTTCCGATTTCTTCTCCTGGCTGAAGACTCATCAACACCAACTGGCTGTGTTTTGCGGTATAAAGCACCTTGCGGAAATTTTTGTTTTCCAGAGTTTCTTTTTCGATATTTTTCACAAATCCTTTCATATTTTTATTTACCCCGTTAAACTGCTGCTTTGCAGCTCCCCGCAACGCGGGGGTTTAACGGGGTGAATTTATTAATTGTTAAATATCGATTAATATTCGACCATTGAATTACCATTATATCACTTCAACAGGCCCAATGTAAACAAAAACCGCCAAAAACCCAAAAAAGCCGTAAAGCCTTTTAAATTGTTTATTTATGCCTTATAATGTACTTATGGAGGCGAATGCCTTAATAATAATTAACCTACCTGCCGGCAGGCAGGCAATTAAATAAACTTATGGCAAAAAGAAAAAGAAAAGCGGCGAAAGGAAAAAGAAAACCCAATGCTGCGTTTATGAAGCCATTAAAAGTCAGCGAAGAACTGGCTATGGTAGTCGGCAATGGTCCGATGCCCAGATCGGAAGTAGTCAAGAAACTTTGGGTATATATCAAAAGGAATGACCTTCAGGACAAGAACAACAAGCGCAACATCAATGCCGACGGAAACTTAAAAGCGGTATTCGGCGGGAAAGGAACCGTAGATATGTTCGAAATGACGAAGCTTGTTTCAAAACATCTTTCCTAGTCGGCATTTTAAATTTTCCGAAAGTTTAAAACAAAAAATCCGACCCCTCGTGGGCGGATTTTTTGAAAATAGACAACTTCGCAGGTCGATGACTAGATTGGATTAAAATGTGTTTTTTATTTTTTTAAGTAAAATAAAACTTAAAATAAAGGACAACGAGAAAAATAATGCACCATAAAAACAAGGAGTCAAAAAAGGATTAATCAAACCAGCCGAACAACCAAATTCACAAGATTTTTTACTAATCCAATTTACAAATTCCCAGATAAAATTCCCCCAAGCAAATAATGTTCCCATTAATAAAACTACAAATTGTATTTTAATTATTTTTCTCATATACCTTCGTTCTATCAAAAAATCGACTGAATGGCGGCCAAAATCTGCTTACAATAAATTCTGGAAATATTTAAATGCGATCATCCATATTATAGTGGCGATTATAACGCCACAAATAAATCCCGATAAAGAAGAAGCAACCAGGTGGCCAAATTTGAATTTGTATTTTCGATTCTCTTCCGAAATAAAATCGCGTATAGCTTTATTCATATTATTTGGTTAAATTAATTTAATCAACCTTTATTTCATTATAGCAAAAAATCGCCCAAAAAGCGATTTTTACCCGGGTCCCAGCTCGACAGATATTATAACTTTGCTGAAAGACCTGGAATATTTAACGCATTTGAAAGAGAAACTAGCGATAATCAAGGAAATCCAAAAAGAATGTGCACGGACTCAATAGAGAAATTAAGCTTTCATTAAAGCGTCATCAAAATATTTTACATAAACAGAGCGCATTCTATGAGGATAGACTAACCATAGTAAAATCAGAAAATGGGGATATCTTCTAATTCCTTCCGGCAAATCAGTTTCGTTGATTA
>CAYGVF010000100.1:0-4119 GCA_964353285.1 uncultured Candidatus Saccharibacteria bacterium
TCAAAATCGGAGCACCGCATTTTTTACAAAGTTCTACCTGATCTAATATTCCCACGCCCGCAGTTATGGGTTTTTCTTTAATTTTCTTTTTACATAAATCACATTTTATCACTCTCATATAAAAGCATTATATTTTATCAAAAACTCCCCCTGTCAATATAAATTAACGTCCTTGAAGGACGTTAATTTTTACTCCAATATAAAGTCTCTGATTCTATCCAGTTCCATCTCTTCCAACCATTTATTTATACTATCTTTGTACTTCTCTTCTCCGCCGAATACGTCCAATAAAAATTCTCTATTTGTTACCGAGGGAAAATTCTTTTTGCCGGAATAATCTAAGTGGCTTGACCATCTGTAATTATTTAAAAATTCTATTGCTTTATTATAATCTTTTAATTTTCTGACTCGCCATTCCGGAAACTCGATGTCTAAAGGATTGAGATGAATATAATATGGCAAATGATAAAAATGAGGTTCTTTTTCAACAAGAATATGTTTATATCTTCCCTCGAAAATAGTGCCCTTACGTTTATATTTAATATTAAAATATCTGACATAACCCGCGCCCAGTTTTTGCATAAATTTTACAATTCCATTTTCTACTTTGGGGCTTAATAATAAATGATAATGATTCGGCATCACGGTAAAAGCGAGAATGTCTACTAATAATTTCCTTTCCTTAATTTTACGTCCTTCAAGGACGTTATCTTTGCTTCTTTTAAAAGAGTAAAAAGTTGTGTTAACCAAATCTTCATCATTAAATTCAAATAAATCGTGGATAAATCTAAAATAATCTTGTTTATCAAGAAATATTTTTCTTTTATCCATTGATCTATTCAACACATGATAAACTTCGGCCATATTTTTATTATACCGCGATAATTAACGTCCTTCAAGGACGTTAATATAACAGAAATGAAAAAAGGAGGCGAAATAGGTTTTTAACCAATTTGGCCTCCTTTTGTTTTTGGGCCTTATGACCAATCGGGCAGTCGTTTTGAAAGATCGAATAAAAACTTTAAAAACATGTAGCAGTAAAAGAGAAACATAACGGGAATGAAAAGAATGCAGAACAAGCCGGCAAACAGCACCGGGCCTCCGAGGGAAAGAACAATTATCCCTTTCAGCAGTTCTATCATTTGCTTCTCTCTCTAATCTCTTCCGACGCTTTCGAGTTTCTGATTCATCGCGTATTCCAGCCACTGACCAAAGGGCAAACCATCCGGTCCGAATTCTTTGGGATAAACTTTGCAAGAGTCTTTGATGTTTTCGAACCTTTTTTGGTTCTTTGGTTCGTTAAAAGGACATTCGCTCCAATTCGGCGTTCTCCCTCCAAATTCCATCTGGCAAGGACCGTAGGCACCTAAATTGGCTGCGCATTGATTCCCTCCCGAATCAATGAAAGTGTCCAAATCACCGAAGAATTGAAATCCGTAAAACGGACACCTGTGCCTTGCTCTTGGATAAATCGGCGTTAATAAACCCACCTCACACCTCCTTTTTTTTACTGAAAATTTCTTGAAAATTTTGTCGCCCAGAAAAGCGACAATAATCCCGATTAAAAGAAGTAAAGCACCGAGAAGCCATCCGCGATGTATTTTTAAAATATCTGCCAGTATCAGCATCGCGCCCAAACAAGACAAGGCAACACCAATAGAATATACAAGAATGCCCACTTGAACCTCCTTTTTAGATTTTTTAAAATCGTAGCACGAAAATGTTGTCTTGTAAATAGTCTTATCAAAAATCACGATAAAAAAAGACGGGGTGAGAAAAATCTTTTTTCTCACCCCGCGAAGGAGCTTATTTTAAAATCAGCAAACCCAGAAGAACAAGAGCGACCAATAAAAGAACAAAGCTGTCGAGAATGAATTCCCACGGCGGCTTTACGGGATAACCGTGTTTGGGCATATATTTCTTCTTGTCAAAGGGATAAAGAAGCGAGAAGTGAGGGAACTTGCCAGTGGGATCTTTTTGCAGAAAATCAACTGTCATATGGATTGCCCAAAAAAGAAAGGGAAACCAGATTCGGAACGAAGGAACGAACCAGTGGAACGCGATACCCCAGACCCAGACAAGAACAAGTCCCGGAAAAACGTGCAGCCAGGAAACGAATTGTTCGATTTGTTCGCCCGGCATTCCCCCGCCTCGTTTAATCCGTTTCAACAGGTCTTTCACATATTTCCAGTTCAGAAAGTGGTCAAAATCAATGAATATACCCCAGATAATCGCCGAGACATATTCCCAGAAAGTAATCTTGTTGGCCAGTCCCAACGCACTCAAAAGAATGAAAATTCCGAAAATCGCCAAACTAATCGCACCGTGTGTCTGTGGTGATGCCATTTTATTCTCTCCTTAAAGAACATTTGTAAGATTTTATCTTACACGTATATTATACTCCTGTATCAATAGTTTGTCAACCCATTCACCTTTTACCGAAGAATATTCCTGTCAAAACTATCTTATTGGTAAAATTTAATATAAGCTCTGAAAATGAATTAACCTCTGAATAAGGTGAAGGGTCAACCCTGCACCTATCTTAACAACGGTTTTTGTATAATTTTGTCCAGAGCCGTAAGGCGGCTTCGCCTCTGGCTAATATATCTATAAAGTCATAATTTGAGATAGGTACAGGGTCAACCCAATTGACAAGGCATTTTTTATTTTCGATAATTGGTACTATGCTCTTTTGAGCAAATTTAAAGAAAGGAGACAGGAAGATGCGAAAACCAAAAATTGGCAACTTCGCGAAGATTGTCGATGTTGACAAAAATGACCCCCTTTCCAAGTACAGAAAGCAGCTGCTCGACCAGATTTTCAGAGTTGATTTTTACCCTCCTGGCCAGCGCGCCGGACCCTGCCCCCTGTTTTCGGGGACTGTTGTTTTGAAAGACATTCCGTTAAACGGACAAGTTCTCGAAATAGGAGGTCACATATGTATAAGGGCAAAACTTCGCAAAGTCAAGCCAGAAAAACTTTTTCTTCCCTAACCTGACGGCACGAATTTGGAAACCAAATTCGTGCCTATTTTATTTGAAAGAAAAACCCTGCACTACGCAGAGTGCAGGGTAAGAGGGTCAACCTCTTTTCTTTTCGACGAATCTAATCGCCCATTTTATTGCGCTACTTAAGATAAATGCGACAAAAGCCAATAAGGCAAGAAAAACAATAACAAAAAATGCTACGACGCTTAGATTCCAGAATAAATGTACAAGATAAGTAATTTTTTCTTCCATCTCTCCTCCTTGATTGAAACAATATCACGAAGAAATAAAAAATTCAATTTTTCCCGATTTCCGCTTTCAGCTTCTTGTCCATTTTTTCCGGATGATGGCGGCAATAATATTCCAGCTTACTGGCTTTGATATGGGCTGAATTATAAATTTTGGTGTAATTTGCGTCCGCTTCGACTATGGTGTTTTTGATTTTGAATTCGTGCCCTTCGGACATCAGATTTCTTTCGTGCAGTTCGTGCAATAAAACAAATTTTCTTTCCTGCGGTTCGAGGTCGTCATCGAGCCAAATCTCGTTTTTGGGAATAAAAGGATAAACTTTGTCGTGCCCGCCTTCGGTAAAATCAACGCAAAATAAACCCCTTACCAATTCACCGTTTGCAACCCAAACTTTTACTTTTTTGCCGTACTCTTTCAAAAATTCTTTATGAATTTCTTTAATGATTTCTGCCTTGTCTTCGCGTTTCTTGAAAACAGCGGAAACCAATTTGGATTTGTTTCTTTCCCGTCTTTCCACCATACTTGCTCTTTCTTCGGCATAATCAGGGCTTTTGCCCTCGGAAAGCAATCTGTATTCAATCAGCATGTGGTCGATAAAATATCTGGTTTCTCCTTTTTTGTGTTCTCTGTCTATCCAAAATTCGTTTTCGGGAATAAATTTGAAAAAATAATGATGCCCGAAATTGGTGAATTCTATATCCAAATCGCGCCTGATTTTGGCGCCGTCAACCAGCCAGATGTCGAAATGTCCTCTCACAGCGATTTTTTTGAGATAGAATTCTTTGTTGTCCATGTTAGTCTTCGAGTTCCTGTTTACCGAATCGGGAAATTATATGTCCGATTGCAAATAAAATCATAAACCCGAGCAACAAACCGAGTTCGC
>CAYGVF010000101.1:0-2808 GCA_964353285.1 uncultured Candidatus Saccharibacteria bacterium
TTATGAATTGAACCGCAGTTTCAGAAACGAAGGAATGGACAGGGAGCATAATCCGGAATTTACCATGCTCGAATTTTACGCTGCTTATTGGGATTACAATCAAATGATGGATTTTACGGAAAAATTATTGAAATCTTTGGACAATAAAATATTCTCCGCTAAGTTTAAAAAAGTGGAATACGGCAAAATCGTTAAGGGAGGCGACAAAGAAGCTTTTGCAAAAATCAAGGCGCCGACATTCGTGGTTCATCATCCAATCGAAATTTCGCCTCTGGCAAAAAAGTTAGATGATAATTCCAAAAAAGTTGCCAGATTTCAGTTGATTGCCAATGGCCTCGAAATCGCCAATGGCTGGTCAGAGATTAACAGCGCGATTGACCAGGCAGAAAGATTCAAAGCCCAGGAAGCGAAAAGGAAAAAAGGAGACCAGGAAGCGCATCAATACGATAAGGATTTTATCGAAGCCCTGGAATACGGTATGCCGCCGGCAGCAGGAATCGGCATCGGCATCGACCGATTGGCGGTTTTATTAACCGATTCAAAAACCTTGCGGGAAATAATTTTATTTCCCACAATGAGACCGAAGAACGATTAATAGCTCAGGAAATAAATCTTCGCTAAAAATTATGACACGAGAAGAAGGGTTAAAATTAGTGCAAGAGAAAATTCAGAATCAGAATTTGATTAAACACTGTTTGGCAGCGGAAGTTTGTATGCGAGGTTTGGCGGAGAAATTTGGCGAGGACCAGGATAAATGGGGATTGACCGGATTGCTTCACGACATTGATTACGAAGAAACAAAAAATGACCCGGACAGACATTCGATAATCGGCGCGGAAATATTGGAAAAAGCAGGATTGGAAAAAGATATTGTCGATGCGGTGAAAACCCACAACGAGAGACACGGAATCGCGCCGGAAAGCAGAATGGCAAAAGCCATATTTACAATTGATCCTTTGACCGGATTGATTGTTGCCGCGACATTGGTTTTGCCTGCCCGCCAAGGCAAGCCTGGCGTTGCAGGCGGGCCTTCAATAATGGATCTCACGGTGCAGAATGTACTTAATCGCTTCGGAGAAAAATCCTTTGCCAAAGGCGCCAATCGGGAAATTATTTCCCAGTGTCAGGAATTATTGGGTTTAAATTTGGAGGAATTCGTCAAAATCGGCCTAGAGGCGATGAAAAAAATAAGTAATGAATTGGGATTATGATAGACATAAAATTATTAAGAGAAAATCCGGAAAAAGTGAAAAGAGCTTGCGAAAATAAACAGGTTAAAATTGATATTGATAAAATTTTGGATTTAGACAAGAAGAAAAGGGGATTGATTCAGGAAATCGAAAGCATGAAAGCGGAACAGAAAAAAATGGGAAAAGAACAAATAGAGAAAGCCAAAAATCTGAAAGAAGAAATCAAAAAACTGGAGCCGGAATTGGAAAAAATCGAAAAAGAATTCAATGAACTGTTTCTACGGATTCCCAATTTGCCTTTGGATGACGTGTTGATTGGAAAAGACGAATCGGAAAATAAGGTTTTGAGGTCGTGGCCAGAAAGCCGCCCTCCTTCGCACAAGGCTTCGGAGGGCAAGAAAGATTATATGGAATTGGCCAAATGCGATGAGATTATCGATGTGGAGCGAGCGGCTAAGGTTTCCGGCACGCGCTTCGGATATTTGAAGGGCGGAGCGGTTTATCTGGAATTTGCCTTAATTCAATTGGCTTTCAATACTTTGGTTAAAGAGGGATTTTGTCCGGTGATTCCTCCAGTAATGATAAAAACCAAAATGATGAAAGGCATGGGTTATATGGAAAGAGGCGGCGAGGAAATCTATCAACTTCCCGAAGATGATTTGGTCTTGGTCGGAACTTCGGAACAATCAATCGGGCCAATGCATGCTGATGAAATTTTTAATGAAAAAGAATTGCCGAAAAGATACGTTGCTTTTTCGCCGTGCTTCAGAAGAGAAGCGGGTTCTTACGGCAAAGACACCAAAGGAATTTTTAGGGTGCACCAATTTTACAAAGTGGAAATGTTCGGTTTCTGCCTTCCGGATAAATCAAAACAAGAGCACCAGCTTTTCCTGAAAATGGAAGAAAAACTGATGCAAGCATTAAAAATTCCATATCAGGTACTTCAAATTTGTACCGGCGATTTGGGCGACCCCGCTGCTGCAAAATACGATATCGAGGCCTGGCTGCCTTCGGAAAACAGATATCGGGAAACTCATTCCACTTCGAATTGCACCGATTTTCAGGCAAGAAGATTGAATATCCGTTACAAAGCCAAAGATAATAAGTTGAATTTTGTCCATACCTTGAACGGCACTGCTTTTGCCACGGGCAGGACAGTTATCGCGATTTTGGAAAATTATCAGCAGAAAGACGGAAGCATAAAAATTCCCAAGGCATTACAAAAATACACGAAAATGAAAGAAATATGAGACCGGCTTATTATCGTAAAAGAAAAAGAACAAAAATTAGGGGAATACTGATTGTAATTTGTTCCCTTTTTTTAATTTTGCTGGCGGGATTTTTTCTTCTGCCGATACTTAAAATCAAAGCAATAGAAATCACGGGCAACAAAGAGATAAAGGCCGAAGAGATAAGAAATATTCTGAATTATAAAAATATTTTTTTGGTCAACAAAGAAAGAATTAAAAGCGATTTGATAAAAAAATTCCCCTTGATTGCGGAATTGGAAATAAAAATAAATCTGGTCAAAAGAAAAATCGAACTTAATTTGAAAGAAAGAGAGGAATTCGGAATTGTCTGCCAGGTGGAAAAAATAAAACAGGAAAACGTGGAAATA
>CAYGVF010000102.1:0-6288 GCA_964353285.1 uncultured Candidatus Saccharibacteria bacterium
AAATCTCGGGAGAAAGCTTTTGATTACAGGCAAGGGGAGATGCAATATTACAAACAAAGAAAATAACCCAAGAGAATTTATAGGTGAATTCGGGAAAAACGGAAAATTTCTTTTTTCGGTTTTTTTTAGATTCGGAGTCCAAGAAACGATAAATTTTTTCGAAAAACTCAATTTAAAAACAAAAAAGGAAAGAGGGGGAAGAGTTTTTCCCTTAAGTGACAAATCACAAGATGTACTTGAAACATTAATCGGTTATCTAAAGAAATCAAATGTAAAAATAAAATTAAATTCGGAAGTGAAAGAAATAATAAAAAAAGACAATAAAATTGAAAAAATTATTCTTGTAAATAACGAAGAAATTATGGCAAACAAGTTTATAATATCTACTGGAGGAAAATCATATTCCAAAACTGGATCTACGGGAGACGGATATGAATGGATTAAAAAATTGGGGCATACGATTACAAGTCTTTCGCCGTCACTTGTGCCCATTATTGTAAGAGAAAAAATAGTGGAAGAACTGGAGGGGTTAAGTTTGAAAAATGTTGAAATAAGCGTTTATAAAGAGAACAAAAAAATCGATTCAAGATTTGGTGAGGCAATATTTACGGCAGATGGAATGAGCGGACCAATTATTATTGATATGAGTAAAAAAATCGGACAAGAATTGCCCAAAGATATTAAAATTAAGATAGATTTTAAACCGGCATTAGATTTTTTAAAGCTTGACAGGAGGGTTCAGGAAGATTTTCGTAAGGACTCCAAAAAAATGTTTAAAAACAGTCTTAATGATTTGTTGCCACAAAAACTTATTCCCGTTATCGTAAAACTATCCAAAGTTAATCCGGATAAAAAATCCAGTTCTATTACCAGGGAAGAAAGGAAAAAATTACTACATCTTTTAAAGGAGTTTACTTTGGAGGTAGAATCGTTGGCTATTCACGAGAAGGCAATTATTACTTCTGGTGGAGTTAAATTAAGCGAAGTTGATCAAAAGACCATGAAATCAAAATTAATAGATAATTTGTATTTTGCGGGGGAGATACTTGGTATCGACGGTCCAACGGGCGGATATAATTTACAGGTTTGTTGGACAACGGGATATGTCGCAGGAGAAAGCGCTGCTTTAAAAAATCGTTTCATTGTGTGAGTTCGCTATTGACGGGATAATAATAGTATGCTATCTTATTATTATTACAACAAATAGATAGTAAGTTTTCTTATTTTTTCCTCTTGCATAAATTAGTTTGTAAGCCAGGATAAGCGAATAAGAGAGGTCGGCTTACTTCTAATAATTAATTTATGTAAGCAGAAAATTATGGCAAAAAAATTATATGTTGGTGGCTTGCCTTATAGTGCTACCGGAGATGCTTTAAAAGAGTTATTTGCACAAGCCGGAACCGTTGAATCAGCAACTGTCATTACCGATAGGATGTCTGGTCGTTCAAAGGGTTTCGGTTTCGTGGAAATGTCTTCTGACGAAGAAGCTCAAAAAGCTATTGAAACATTCAATGGTAAAGAGTTTGAAGGAAGAAATCTTATTGTAAACGAAGCCAGGCCAATGGAGGCTCGTCCAAAGCGTGATTTTGATCGTGGCGGACGCGGCGGATTTGGCGGCGGAAGAAATCGCTACTAAATATAGACATCGAAAAATCCCCGTAAGGGGATTTTTCATTCCACAACCTACTACAGGGTTGACCCTTCACCTTTATTCGGACTTATTTCGCCCGAAATTATCTTATATTGACGAGTTTAAAATAATCACAAAAACAGGATTAATCTCTGAAAAAGGTGAAAGGGTTGACATCTTAATTGTTTTGTGATAGTATTGAAAAATCAAGCTGGAAGTGTAAGTGAAGCGTAGTCGGGTTTCTATATTACAATTTTCTTGGTTTGAAATTTAATTCACTAACTTATTGAAAATATGGAAGGAACAATCAAAAAACTCGTCACGGAGCGTCATTTCGGCTTCATCACATACGAGGGAGCCGAGAAAGATCTCTTTTTTCATTCGAACGAACTTAAGAACGTTCAATTCGAAGAACTTAAGGAAGGCGACAAGGTTACCTTTGATCTCAAACCGGCCGAAGAGGGCGGCAAAGGCCCTTCAGCCATAAACGTTAATCGCGCAGAGTAAAAAAGAGAAGTTTCAGAAAATCGCTATCCCATCTTTTGGTGGAGGCGATTTTTTGATAGAATAACAATATGCGAGGTAAGAGAGAATTAAAATATGGTCTTTGCTAATATTCTTTTAATTATTGGGTTAAGTTGCGCCGCGTTTTTGATTGTTTTCGCTTTTATACCGGTAATTTTTTTCTGGGGAGCGGTTTATTTGCCGACCAAAAAAGAAGCAGTTCAAAAAATGATTGAATTGGCGAAGATTAAGCCGGGCGAAAAAGCCGTTGATTTGGGCGCCGGCGACGGTAGACTGGTTATTGCTTTGGCCAGGGCCGATATAGAAGCTCACGGCTACGAAATAAATCCGATTCTTGTTTTGCTGGCAAAAATAAATATTTATAAGGCCGGACTAAGAGGAAGAGCATTTATCCATTTCAAGAATTTTTGGCAAGAAGACCTGTCGCGGTTCGATGTTGTTGTTGTTTTCGGCATCGGTCACATAATGGAGAAATTGGAGAAAAAGATGGACAAGGAATTAAAAGAAGGTACCAGAGTCGTTTCCAATTCTTTCACTTTTCCGAACTGGCGGCTTTCCAGGAAGGAAAACGGCATTTTTTTGTACGAGAAATAAAAAAATCCGAGAAGCGGTTTCTTGGATTTTTTTATTTCTATTTATTTTGATTTTCGTTTTCTTTTTTGAATTTTTCGTTTGATTTCAGCACCTCTTTCAGGAAATCGGCCGAATACCCGGATTTTTCCGCCGCTTTAATAATGGCATTAACATCTTTGGGAAAGCATTTTCCGCCAAAACCCCGGTTTTCCTTGAAAACCACCGTGTGCATCCTTTCCACTCTTTCGTCCAGTAAAAATAATTCTCTCAGTTCGTTATAATCTACGCCGAATGCTTTGGCGATTTCATAAAATTCGTTGCAAAACGTCACTTTGGTCGCGCCCCAGGAGTTTTCCATATATTTTGTAACCTCGGCTGTTTTGGCGTCTGTAATTATGAATTTTGGATTCGGTCCCGACACTCTTTTGAAAAATTCGATTACCTCGCTGCAATCCTTTTTATCCCCGCCGAATATCTGAAAATTATGGTATTTTATGTCTGTTGGGTGGGGATATTTCCAAAAAGGTACGAAGTATTTGCCTTCACCAACGTATTCGGGACTGACCACTATTCGCTTTTTGTATTTTTCCCTCAAATAATCGATTGTGCCGGGAATAACTGCCGATTTAATCAAAATTAGAGGCGTCCCAAGCCAGGCCACGCTTTCTTCCACAATCGAGGTGTTGCACGAGCAGTCTTCTTTCATTGTGGTGGGAACGCAGACAACCGCCAAATCGCAGTTATTTATTTCTTCCGTGCTGTTCGAAACTTCGCAAAAGGGATCATAGACCAATACCTCAAAATGGTCTCTGAAAAAATTGGCCATGGCTTTTCCCACGTAGCCGTATCCGATGATTGCTATTTTTTTGTCTTTTGTCATAAATACTGTTCAGATTAATTCTGTTTGCGTTTGTTCATTATTGTATAAATAAAATTTTAAGTCAAGGTGGCGGCATCTTTCCATTTTTTTAATATTATGTAGTAGAATATAAACGTAAGGTTAGCCATCACAAAAAATTATTTAAATCGTTATATATTATGGATAAACTAAAAAAAGAAAAATTGATTCAGCTGGTAAAACAAGCAAAAAACGGAGACGAGAAGGCTTTTGCCCATCTTTACGAATATTACATCGCCCCAATTTTTAGATTTATCTATTTTCGGGTAAAGAACCATACCGAAGCCGAAGACTTAACTCAGGTAGTTTTTTTGAAAGCCTGGAATTCCATGGAAGATTACAAGCCAAGGGGTTCGTTTTCTTCCTGGCTTTATGCCATTGCCCGAAATTCAGTTATCGATTATTGGAGAAAAAACAAAGAATTGAATATAGACGCCTCGATGATTAATAATTTGGAAGAAGACAAGAGGCCGATATACGACATCATTGAGGAAGAAGAAGATTTTAAAAGCATCAGAGAGGCGATAAGGCGATTGAGCAACGACCAACAGGAGGTAATAACTTTAAGATTTATTGAAGGGTTATCGAATAAAGAAATCGCCGAAATAGTCGATAAAACCGAAGAAGCTGTGCGCCAGCTTCAATCCAGAGCGATTAAATCATTAAGGATATTTTTGGGGGAAAATTATGACTGAAAAAGAGTTGGAAAAATTTTTATCCGGATTAAAGGCAAAAATTAAGCCGTCGAAACAATTGGCCCAGAAAATTGTGGCCGATTTAGAGATACGAGAGAAGAGCAAAGGTCGGCTCTCGGGTTACGAATTAAATTTTAACCAAACTCACAATCTTATGAAGAGTTGGAAAGTTATTATTCCGGCAGCAGTTGTAGTTTTACTGTTACTCATAGTGGGTTTTTCTTATCTCGGTCCCAAGAGAATCCAACCGACATCCGGTCCGCAGGACCAGTTGGGCGCCGAACAGGAAAAATTTGTTGAAACTCCGAATCCGGTTCCGGTTCCCAAGACGACCGGCGATATCAATGATACGATTGATGCTTTAACTGCTCTTTCGGAAAACGAAATGGTTATTATTACCGAGGAAGGAAATGACGCTTCTTTAGTCACCTTGGATAGCCAGGCGATTAGTGATTTTGGTCAATCTTATGATGAAAACGAATTCTAAACTTATTAATATTTTGGCTGTTTTATTGATTATCGGCTTGTTGATTCCCGGCATTTCTTTTGCCAAAGGTATCAAAGATTGGTTTAATATCCGACAAAGAAATACTGACCGAGATCAAGAACAAGAGAAGAACGCCTCAAGTTCTTATAATCAAATCAGAAACAAACAGTCACAATTCTGTAATTTAATCGGAAAATGGACAGACAAGGTTGACCAAAATATAACCCAGCGTCAGACCAAAATTTACGACAAACAGATAGAAAGATTGCAAAAATTAGACCAGAGAAGAGAAAATCGCGATACCAAATTAGAGCAATTTAGACAAGAATGGGAAACAATGTGGGAGAAACATTTTCTCAAACTTGACGAGAAAGCCTCTACATCAGCGGAAAAACAAGCATTGGTGGAATTTAAAGAAACAGTCAAAGAGGCGATAGCTTCTCGTCAGGCAGCCGTGGATGCGGCAATATCCAAATACAGAGCCGATCTTGATAAAATGGTTGCCGATAGAAAAACAGCAGCTGAGAATGCAAGAATAACCTATCTCACTGCTTATCAGGCAGCAATAGATAAAGCAAAGGCAGATTGTGCGCAAGCCGGGGCTGACCCCGCGAAAATCAGACAAGAGTTACAAACAGCTCTAAAGGCAGCCAAAGACAAATATCAAAGCGATGTAAAGACAATTGAGAAAACGGAAGTTAAACCATTGGTTGAAGCTCGCCAACAGGCATTTAAAGAAGCATTGGATTATTTTAAGAAAGCAATGGAAGCAGCCAGAGTCAAATTGAGAGCCGCGTTTAATCTATAAGAAGAGGATTAAGAAATTTTTGATTTTTAAAACAAAATCCGACAATGCTTCGGATTTTGTTTTTGTTTTATTTATAATATAATTAAATTGAATTGATAAAAATTAATTATTTTATATTTATGCCTAAGAAAATTTCACAAAAATACAATATTTTGGATGAGAAAGATTTAAAAACCCTTTTGAAAAAAGAACCAAAGAGGTTTAAATATGTCGCCGAAGGCGGCGCTTATTTGGATTTGAGAAAATTGAACCTCGAACCGATTAAGGGAATTGACGAGGAAAAAGCCGGTCAATTGGCTAAAATTATTCGCGGTCTGGCTTTTGCCGCAATCGAAAGCATCAACTCCGGTCATCCCGGCGGCTCGTCATCGAAAGTTGAGCAGGTTTTGTCTTTGCTTTTGTCCGGGGAAATGGCTTTCGACCCCTTGAATCCCAACCATCCCGGCCGAGACCGGATTGTCTGGTCAGCCGGTCATTGCACCCCGCTTTTCCATTCAATTTTATCCTTGATTTACGAGTGCCTGAAAAGAAAAGGAGAAAAAATCGATATGGAAAAATTACAAGCGTTTTATCCCGCTTGCTTGGTCAGATTCAGACACTGCGACGGGCCGACCGGACACGTGGAAGCAAATTATCCTTTATCCGATATTTCCACCGGTTCTTCGGGGCACG
>CAYGVF010000103.1:0-3683 GCA_964353285.1 uncultured Candidatus Saccharibacteria bacterium
TAAGGAAAAACTGGAAGTGATTAAATCGAGTTTCCGATCATTAATTGAGTCAAAATACCCTCTGGATAAACTGATTGTAGTCTTGGCCACGGAAGAAAGGGCGGGCGAACCAGCCCAAGAAATAGCCCAAGAAGTAAAAAAAGAATTTGCCGATAAATTTTTTAGTTTCTTGATTACTGTTCATCCTCAAAATATCGTCGGAGAATTGGCGGGAAAAGGAGCGAATGAAACCTGGGCCGGCAGAAAAGCCAAAGAGCTGATTGACGAATTAAGGATTCCTTACGAAAATATCATTGTTTCTTCTTTTGATATCGATACTCAGGTTTATCCCTATTATTTCGCTTGTTTGACCTATAATTATCTGACCTGCAAAGATCCGCTGCACTCCAGTTTTCAGCCCATTCCGATTTACAACAACAATATCTGGGATGCGCCTGCTATTTCCCGTGTCGTTGCCGTGGGCGCGACTTTCTGGCATATGATTCAGCAGGTTCGATCGGAAAGAATGTCCACTTTTTCTTCGCATTCAATGAGTTTTAAGGCGATTGTGGAAATGGATTTTTGGCCGACAAAAAACGTTTCCGAGGATTCCAGGATTTTTTGGCAGTCGCTTTTGTTTTACGACGGCAATTATCGCAATATTCCTTTGTATTATCCGGTTTCCATGGATGCCAATTTGGCTGATAATTTTTGGCAGACCACCAAGAATGTTTTTAAACAGCAGACCCGCTGGAGCTGGGGCGTAGAAAATGTGCCTTATTTCACTTTTGGTTGTATAAAAAACAAGGCAATAGCCTTGAGAAAGAAGATTTATCATTTATTTTATCATTGGGAAGCTTTTTGGTCTTGGGCAACAAATTCTTTGATGATTTTTATGCTTGGCTGGTTGCCTTTATTTTTGGGAGGTACGATTTTTAATCGGACGGTGATGGCTTATAACTTGCCGCGTATGACGCGGACAATTATGACTGTTGCGATGACAGGATTGGTGCTTTCCGCTTTTTATACTTTACAGCTTTTGCCGCCGCGGCCGGAAAAATACAAAAAAAGAAAATATATTTTTATGATCCTGCAGTGGATTTTAGTGCCGCTGGTGACGATCGTTTTCGGCGCCATCCCCGCCCTTATTTCCCAGACCCGTTTAATGATAGGGAAGTATATGGGGTTTTGGGTGACGGAGAAAGAAAGGAAATAAAGATATCGGATTTATTTTCATGTCGACACGTGTCGGCCGCTCCAGCGAGCGGCTGCACTAATTCTCGGCCGAAATTTCGCCTGCGGCGAAAACCATGCTTTCGGCCTGCGAAGTTGTCTCAGTGAAAACAAATTCGATATCAGAAGCGAAAACAGAACGAAAGAAAAACCCCTGTCGTTACTTGCCCCGCATCAATTTTGCCAAATAAAAGGCAATATTTTATTCCAAATGGATTATTTGTTTGAATTGGGCTAATTTTTCACCCAGTAATGGGTGATATTTTAATTCCGGGTCTTGGGACAGGAGTTCGGCTGCTTGTTCGCGCGTGGATTTGATAAGCTGGATATCTTTCAAACTATTCATTGCCAAGTCGGGTAAGCCGGATTGTTTGACTCCGTAAAACTGGCCCGGCCCGCGGATTTCCAAATCCTTTTCCGCCAACTCAAACCCGTTTTCGCATTTTTGTATGGCGCGCAATCGAGCAGTGGTTTCACCGGATGTTGAAAAGAGAAAACAATACGATTGATATTTGCCTCTGCCAACCCTGCCTCGAAATTGATGCAGTTGCGCCAAGCCGAATCTGTCCGCTCCTTCAATCATCATCACCGTAGCATTGGGTACGTCAATTCCCACCTCGATTACCGATGTTGAAACCAGAACATCGGTTTTTTTATCCTTAAAGTCGGTCATTATTCTTTCTTTTTCTTTGGATTTGATTTTTCCGTGCAGCATTTCAATTCTTAAATCGGGAAATATTTTTGTAGCCAGTTTTTCGTATTCTTCTTTTACTGCTTTCACCTCGGCCCATAATAATTTTCGAGGGTCAATTTCAAGTTGAGGGCTTGGTCCGTTATTCGCCGAAGGCGATTTAACCTGGGGCTCTATGCGCGGGCAAATCACGAAAACCTGTCTGCCATTTTTAACTTCGCGCCGAATAAATTCGTATGCTTGCTCTCTTTGTTTTGGCGGAACAATTTTGGTAATGATTTTTTGTCTGCCTTTAGGCATTTCATTGATTAGAGAAATATCCAAATCGCCGTAAATTGTCAGTGCGAGCGTCCTTGGAATCGGGGTTGCTGTCATGGAAAGTAGATGAGGAGTAATGGTTGCTTGCCCGCCGGAGCCTTGGCAAAGGCGGGCGCGCTGCTCTACTCCGAATCGATGCTGTTCGTCGACAATTACCAATGCCAGATTTTTGAATTTTACGGTTTTTTGTATTAAAGCGTGAGTGCCGATAGCAATGTCCGTAGCTTGGGAAAATTTCTTTTCCGCGCCGGTCAATAATCCGATTTTCAGATTAAATTTTGATAGTAATTTGTTGATTTCCCTGAAATGCTGCTGGGCCAGAATTTCCGTTGGCGCCATAAAGGCAACTTGAAATCCGGCCTTGGCAACCTCGAGGCCGGCCATTGCCGCAACCACGGTTTTACCCGAGCCGACATCTCCCTCCAAAAGTCGATTCATTGGTTCGTCTTTTCCCAAATCCTGAATTATTTCCCAGGCGGATTTTCTTTGGTCACCGGTTAATTTAAAAGGCAAGCTGTCAACGAATTTCTTGATTAAATCTTTATCGAAAGGAATCTTGAAGGCATTTTCTTTTTGCAGATTTTTTCTTTGTTTCAGAACAAACATTTGTAGCAAGAACAATTCTTCGAAAGCAAATCTTTTTTTTGCTTCATCGGCGAGATTTATTGTTTTCGGGAAATGAATATTTTTTAAAGCCGCGGTTAGAGGGGGGAGTTTTTCTTTTCTTAAAACATCCCAAGGCAGAAATTCCTTCAATTGATTGGCAAGCGGCAAAATCAGCTTGATGTAATAGCGCAAAAATCTCGAGCCCAAACCAATTGTTTCCGGATAAATCGGCACCAAGCCCGCGGTGTGTGTCGGTATCTTGCCCAATGTCATCATTTCGTAACTGGGATTGGATAAATACGGCCCTTTTGCGCCCAGACTGTATTTTCCGGATAAACTTATTTTTTTACCCTCTTTTATATTTTTTACCAAGAACGGTTGATTAAACCAGATTGCTTTAACCACACCAGTTTCGTCTTTGACAATCGCTTCGGTGATGTTGATTCTTCTTTTGAAAGTTCTGATATTATCGATGGAGACGATTTCTCCCTGAATAGTGGCAATTTCATTGAGTTTTAAATCGCGGATAGGAATAATTTTGGAAAAATCATCATAGCGATTGGGAAAATGATAAAGTAAATCCCGGACCGTGACGAGTCCGAGTTTATGAAATTTTTTCAAATATCTTTCATGAATTCTCGGCAATCTGTTGATTGGCGTGTCGAGGGTATATTTGATCATAATTTTAGCTTATCATTTTCTCATTTATAAAAAAAGAGCCCCGATACTCGCCTTGTAGACGATTATCGGGGCAGGGGCAGGATCACATGGCTTTGTTGCGGACAAAGGGCTTGCCCAACATTCTGCGAACATTCTCGCGGAATTTCGAGCCAAGGATTCTGCTTTTTGGCCAGGC
>CAYGVF010000104.1:0-11195 GCA_964353285.1 uncultured Candidatus Saccharibacteria bacterium
GGCGGTAACTGCTGGAATTTGGACTGCTGGCACGTTTATTCCTAATATTTCTACTCCCGGAAAGGCAATTAAATTAAAAACTGACGGACTTGATACTAATTCTCCAAGCGATTGGGTAGAAGTCGAACCATCGATAATTCAGGAAGAACCCGAAGAATCAACAATTGAAAAACCTTTGGTTCCGCTTACGGGCGGTAATCATCCGCCGATTGCCGAAGCAGGAGACAATATTATTGCTTTTGTTAATCAGGAAATTAAATTTGACAGCACCAAATCCACTGACCCGGACAATAATGAACTGCATTACGAATGGAATATGGGCGATGGAAAATTGATTGAAAAACCGTCCTTTACATATAAATACAATTATCCCGGCACTTACACGGTCAGTCTAATGGTTTACGATGGTCAATATTATGTTTTTGATACGGCAATCATCGAAATCCGAGCCGGACAAATAACTATTAACGAATTTTTACCCAATCCCTCGGGAAAAGATGGAGAAGACGAATGGGTAGAAATCTATAATGACTCCGATTCCGTTGTCGATATATCTGATTGGCAATTGGATGATACGGCAAGTGGCAGCAAGCCATTTGTTTTTCCGAAAAATACCTTGGTTGCTCCCAAAAGTTATATTGTTCTTACTCGCCAGATAACCGGCGTTGCTTTAAATAACGACAAGGACAGCGTGCGCCTGCTTTTGCCCGAAGGAATGGTTTTTCAGGAAGTAAATTACGAAAATCCGCCTTTGGGAAAATCATCGGCAAAAACCGAAGAGGGTTTTGTCTGGAGCGAATCAACGCCAGGAACAGTTAATATTACAAATTTAGCCATTGATGAAATAAAAAAATTCACCTATCAACAACCGCTAAAGCCGGAAATCGTCAAAGAGCCGTCCCAAGATTATGCCTGGTATTACCAAAACGCTCCTCAAAAAGAAATCGTTGACGATTCAGAAAATGTCGTGGCTCCGACGGAAAATTTGGCTGCAGTCAAAGAAATCTCGCTTCAAAAAGAACCAACTAACTTAGTTTTAATTTTGGGATTAATTGTTTTGGGAGGATTTGTAATCGGCTTTTTGTTGGTAAAATTCCGTAGAAGATACCATTCACCAACATCTTTTAATTGACTTTGACTTAAGTTTTTGTAAAAATTGAAATGTATGAGCGGACATTCGAAATGGGCGAATATAAAAACAAGGAAAGAAGCCGTCGACAAAAAACGGGGACAGGTTTTTAGTAAAATAGCGAAAATCATTGAAATCGCTGCCAGAAAGGGCGGGAATCCACAAATGAATCCGTCTCTGCGTTTGGTTATTGAAAAGGCCCGTTCGGTAAATATGCCCAATGACAATATTGAAAGAGCGATTAAAAAAGGAACGGGTGAAAGCAAGGAAAGACAATTGGAGGAAGTAATCTACGAAGCATACGGGCCCAGTGGCACGCCTCTGATTATTGAAATAATCACCGACAACAAAAATCGAACCCTTGCGGAAATAAAGCATATTTTGAATACTTATGGCGGCAAACTGGCCGAAACAGGCAGCGTGAGATATCTTTTTGATAGAGTAGAGGGCGAATGGAAACCGAAATACTCAATTGATGTTACGGATGAAAACCTCAAACAGCAATTGGAAAAACTTTTCGAAGCGTTGGATGACAATGACGATGTTAATGAAATTTATTCGAATGTAAACCCTGGCACCTTATCATAAAAATTTCAATCATAAATTAATAATTGGCATAAGCTTGAAAATTGCATAAAAATAGATGATAAATTTTAATAAGGTGCAGGGTAAATCTATGATAATCCTTGGCATTGACCCGGGAACAGCCGCAACCGGCTTTGGTTTAATCGAAAAAAATAAATCCAAGCTCAAGTTATTAAAATACGGATGTATCAAAACATCCGTTAAATTGTCTACGGCCGAAAGATTAAACGTAATTTATAAAGAATTAAATTCTTTAATTAAAAAATCGAAACCCGATATCGTGGCAGTAGAAGATATATTTTTCTTTAAAAATTTAAAAACCGCAATCAAGGTCAGCCAGGCAAGAGGAGTAATTTTATTGACTATCGCCAAATCAAAAATCCCGGTAGCCGAATATACCCCGCTTCAAATCAAACAGGCAGTAGCTTGCTATGGCCGAGCGGAAAAGATTCAAGTTCAAAAAATGGTCAAGGTTCTGCTTAATTTAAGAGAAATCCCCAAGCCGGATGATGCGGCCGATGCTCTGGCTGTGGCAATCTGCTGCGGCCACAGTATTAAGCCTTGTTGATAAAAGTATTGACAAGGTTTTTTTTCTGAATATAATTGCCTTATAACCTTAAAACAGGGAGAAGAATAATAATTAAAAGTTTTTAACATGACTTACACAATCCTTGAAGACCTTAAGACTCCTTTGGTTCTTTTGGATGAGAATGACGACGCTGGCGAGACCGAAGATGCAGAAAAAGAGCCAGATGAAGATGTGGGTGCCGATCCAATTGATACCGAAGGTGACGATGAACCAAAAGCAGACGAAGAGGAAAAAGACGACGAAGATTTTGAAGAAGAAGACGAAGAAGAATAAAACCTAAAACCCCGCAGCTGCGGGGTTTTAGAAATCTTTTAAAAAATCCCTATATCAGTTTAACGAATTTTCTTTTGCCGACACGTATAATCATTCCCTTTTTCGGCATAATTTTTTTTTCTCTATATTTATTAGTTACCACGCCATCTACCTCTATGTCTAGAGCTCCTTGTTCTATTAATCTATCTGCCGCTGATCTTGATGGTGCTAGTCCGGTTTCAACTAAAACAGTTGATGTCGAGCTTATCCCCTCGCTGAGTTTAACTCCCAGAATGTTTATTGGTCTTTTGCCTTCTTTAAAAACGCGATTAAATTCTTGTTCCGCTTTTAGTGCTGCGGCTTTATTATGATGGATGGAAACAATTTCTCGCGCCAATCGGGCTTTATCGTCACGGGGATTGTTTTTTTGTTTTTTAATTCGATTAATTTCTTCTAAGGACAAATTAGTACATAATTCAAAGCCCGGAAAGATTAAAGAATCAGGCCAAGACATAATTTTCCCATACATCTCGTTCGGTTTCTCGTCCAAATTTATCATATTTCCTTCGGTTTTGCCCATTTTCTTGCCTGAAGAATCAGTTAATAATTTGGTGGTTAAAACAAATTTTTCCTTGTTTTTAACGGCTCTCATTAAATCTCTGCCACAAAGCATATTAAATGTCTGGTCATTACCACCAATTTCTAAATCAACATCCATCGTGACACTATCATATGCCTGGGCCAACGGATATAAAAATTCGTGCAAATAAATCGGCTTATCTTTTTTAATTCTTTCCTGAAACATGTCTCTGATTATCATTTGTTGAACCGTAAAATTAGAAGCTAATTCTATCAATTTAACAAATGTCAATTTATCGTTCCATTGGCTGTTATACATGATTTTGGCGGAGTTTTTCCCGGAAAATCTTAAAATCTTACTGGCTAAATTTTTATAATTTTTAGCATTTTTAAGAATTTCTTTTCTGGTTATCTTTTTTCTTGCGGCGGATTTATCGGTCGGATCGCCGATCATGGTCGTAAAATCGCCAATAAGCATAATTACTTCGTGGCCCAATTTTTGAAACTGAGCTAATTTCCTAAACTGAACAGCATTGCCGATATGAAGACTTGGCGAGGTTAGGTCAAAACCACAATAAAGTCGAATCCTTTTCCCCGATTTTAATAAATTTTCCAGCGACTTGGAATCAGGATAGATTTTCTCCACTCCTTTTTCCAAAACTTCTTTTATTTTTCCTGAATCCGTGATAATCTTACTCATATTTTTACTTTACTATAATTCTCAAAAATAAACAATGTTGTCATAAGAAGTTTATTGTCTTATGATTAAATTAGGGTATGCCAGAAATTACTTCTTATCACAAGAGAAAACCAGATAATTTTTGGACCAAAATAAAACTTTTTTGGCTTCGTAGAAAATATAAAGCGGAGCGAAGCAGAAAAATTTTTAAAAAGGTCTTGGTTTTTTTTATTTGGCTAATTGCCTTTGGTTTAATTTTTGCGCTTGCGGTCTTTGCTTATTTTGCGAAAGACCTCCCCAACCCGGAAGAATTAACCGGTCGCCAATTAATCGAATCAACTAAAATTTATGACCGGACCGGAACAATTCTTTTATATGATGTTCATGGGGAAGAAAAAAGAACGGTTGTTCCATTTGAAGAAATTCCTCAAAACATGAAAAACGCAACTATAGTTGTTGAGGATGCTAATTTTTATCATCATTTCGGACTCGACTTCAAGGGGATACTTAGAGCTTTCTTAAGCAATCTGCA
This sequence comes from uncultured Candidatus Saccharibacteria bacterium, assembly GCA_964353285.1. Taxonomy (GTDB): domain Bacteria; phylum Patescibacteriota; class Minisyncoccia; order RBG-13-40-8-A; family RBG-13-40-8-A; genus RBG-13-40-8-A. Next base: position 4,346 of record CAYGVF010000104.1, read on the forward strand.
GGGGAAAAGCGGAACACAGGGGGGTTCAACCATTACCCAGCAATTTATAAAAAGCACTATTCTTACCCCGGAAAAAACCTATGCCAGGAAAATAAAAGAAGCAATTTTAGCCATTGAATTGGAGATAAAATATTCTAAAGATGAAATCCTGAACTTTTATCTAAATCAGATTCCTTATGGCTCCAATGCTTACGGTATCGAGGCGGCCGCCCAAACATTCTTTAATAAACGAGCAAAAGATTTAAATTTGGCCGAAAGCGCGCTTTTGGCCGCCCTGACCCAGGCCCCGAGCTATTACTCTCCCTACGGTTCTCATTTAAATGATTTAAAGGGCAGACAAGAATATATTTTAGAAAGAATGTATAAATTTAGCTATATAACCGAAGATGAGCTCAAACAAGCAAAACAAGAAGATCTCCGCTTTAGTCCGGCAAAAACGACAATCAAGGCTCCCCATTTTGTGATGTACATAAAAGAATACCTTGAAGAAAAATATGGCAAAGATTATGTCGAAAAAGCCGGATTAAAAGTTTATACAACTCTTGATTGGGAGCTTCAGCAAATTGCGGAAAAAATTTTATCCGAACAAGTAAAGAAAAATGCCAAGAGCTACAATGCTTATAATGCTGCTTTGGTTGCTATCGATCCCAAAACTGGACAAATTTTGGCTATGGTCGGGTCAAGAGATTACTTTGGGGAAATCTATCCCAAAAACTGCAAACCGGGAAAAAATTGCCTTTTTGAGCCAAATGTCAATGTGACTATCCGACCTCGCCAACCCGGTTCCTCTTTTAAGCCATTCGCTTATTCCAAGGCGTTCCAAAAAGGATTTACTCCAGACACAGTTGTTTTCGATTTGGAAACAGAATTCGCGGTCGAGGGAGCGGAAAGCTATAAGCCCAGAAATTACGACGGAAAATTCAGGGGTCCAGTTACCCTCCGCCAGGGGTTAGCCCAGTCGTTAAATATACCATCGGTAAAGGTTTTATATTTGTCCGGCGTAAACGAAACCCTAGACCTGGCCCAAGACATGGGGATAGAAACACTTAAAGACAGATCTCGCTACGGCCTTTCTCTTGTTTTGGGAGGCGGTGAGGTAAAGCTTCTGGAAGAAACCGCTGCTTTTGGAACTTTTGCTACTGACGGAATCAAAAATCAGACTACAGCGATAATTAAAATCAAAGACAGTAAAGAAAACTTAATTGAAGAATACAGTCAAAGATCTAAAAGAATTATCGAGCCCCAGGTAGCTCGCCTTGTTTCTGATATTTTATCCGACGAAGAGGCAAGGGCGCCGATATTCGGCTCTAAATCCAATATTTATATCGAGGGAATACCGACTGCTGCAAAAACCGGAACCACTCAAGAATATCGCGATGGCTGGACAATCGGTTATACCCCATCTCTGGCAGTTGGCGTTTGGGCTGGAAATAACGACAATACACCAATGAATAAAGAGCCTGGACTAATTGTCGCGGCTCCGATTTGGAACCAGTTTATGACCCAGGCATATAAAATTAAAAATCAGAAATCGGAAACCAAAAATCAAAATCTAGAAAATGAGTTTGTCCTGCCAGAAGAACCGGAAAACTTTATTGAGCCCGAGCCGATTACGACAAATAAAGATATTTTAAATGGAAAATTCGCAGTGGAATATAAGGCCAAAATAGATAAATCTTCTGGAAAACTAGCCACGAATTTAACTCCGCCAGATTTAATCGAAGAAAAAATTTATCCCCAAGTCCATTGTATTTTATACTACATAAATAAGGACGATCCGCAGGGAGAGGGAAACGGAAAAGACGATCCCCAATTTAATAACTGGGAAGAACCCGTTCTTCAATGGGTAAATTCATTGGGAGCCGGTGTTTTCTATAATCAGCAACCACCACAGGAATATGACGATATTCATACCCTTATAAATCAGCCTCGAGTTTCAATCCTGTCTCCGAATAATTTTCAAAACATAGACATCAATAGCAATAATTACATAAAAATCGAGGCCGAGGCAAGTGCTCGGCTGGGAGTGGAAAAGGTAGAGTTTTATTTTGATGACGACTTAATTGGCGTTAGATATTTAAGTCCTTATTATATATACTCTCAGCCTCTTCAAACAATCGATGAAGGAATTCACACAATTGAGGTTCGAGCTTTTGACATAGTCGGAAACTCGTCTTCTCAAAAAATTGGAGTAAATCTTATTTCACTTTAATTATTAGTCTGCTGATTGTTTTTCTTTTGAGAAATTGATTTATTTCTTCTATTATCTTGTCTTGATTGAGAAATAATTCGTTGGCAATAATGGAATTAGGACAATTAATATATAAATTTTTATTTTTATAAAAAAACACCTCGACATTTGGGGTGTTTTTATTCAAGATTTTCTGCGCCTCTCTATAAATTACCTCTTCGTCTATCTCCTCGTTTTGTTTTAGGCCCTTAGTTGTCTTGGGAAGAATAAATCTTATGTGAAGCATTTTATAGTTTAATAGGCATTATTATATAACTAAAACTATCATCTCCTTCTGCCTTAATCACTCCTGGACTAGTCTCCCCATTAAAGCCAAAAAATACTCTTTTGGCGTTTATATTGTTTAATCCTTCCAATAAATACTTATGGTTAAATATAATCTCCAAATCCTTACCACTTATTTCTCCCTGGAGTTCTGATAAATTTTCCCCCAGTTCAATGTCTTGAGAGAAAACATCAATTAATGATTTTTTAGAATTAACCCTTAGTCTTACGTCGTTTATTTTACTGCTAAAAAAACTGCTTAATTTGACTGATTTTATTAATTCCTCCCTATCGATTAAAATACTGGTTTCGAATTGTTTAGAGATTAATTGCTGGTAGCTTGGGTAATTACCTTCTATTGATTTGGAAATTATTTGGATTTTTGACAAACTAAATGAAATCTGATTATTTTCAATGCTGATTTTTATTAGATCGTTTTCGTTTTTTTCTAAATTAGAAATAATTCTAATTAATTCCTGCGCCGTTTTGGTGGGGATAATTACCGACCCCTGATATTCTTTTTTAATTTTATTATTTTTTAAATTAATTATTTTCTCGCCCAATCTAAAGCTGTCTGTTGCCGCAAATTTAATATCTTTATCCGATGAAAAGTTAAATAGAATGCCCGTAATCTCCGGTCGAATATCTGATAATGAAGTAAAATTAATTACCTGTTCTAGTGCGTTTTTAAAAATCAATGAATCAATTTCTAAAATTGGTTCATTTTTTATTTTAGGAATTATTGGAAAGTCCTTAATATCTAATCCCTTGATGTTTGATTTAAAATTTTCGCACTTTAAATATGCGATATTGTTTTTTACAATTATTTCTATTTTTTTGTTTGGTAAATTATTTATAAAATTGACTAAGGTTTTTGCGGGAATAGTTATTCCACCATCTTTCTCAACCTTACAATTAATATAATCTGTTATGGCTAATTCTAAATCTGTGGCTGATAATTTAAGTTGTTTTTTTTCGGTATTTAATAAAATATTATTTAAAATTGGAAGAGTTAAATTCTTCCCAATAATATTTCCAACTGTATTTAAGCCTCTTTTAAAATTTTCTTGAAGACAAATTATTTTCATAATAATAATTCTTATTTAATTATAACTTATTATTATACTTATAAAGACCAAAACTATGGAAAAGCCATAAATTAGATTCATTTTATATTTAACTTTATGTGGATAGATGTAGGAGATTTTTTATATATCCTGTTTTTAATTTTAGGGATTAAATTTTAAAATATTTTTCTTAGTCCGATTATCCACAAATAAATCAACAGGTATTACACAACATCACTATATAATCTTTCTTTAATTAAATTTAATTCCTGTTCCAGGCTTTCGTCATTTTCAAGTTCTTTTCCTATTTTTTCGCAGGCATAAATTACGGTAGTGTGGTCTCTGTCTCCTAATCTGGCTCCTATAGAGGGATACGAATTTTTCAATTCTTCTCTCATTAAAAACATTGCTACTTGCCTTGGTTTTACTACTTCCTTTTTTCTGCTTCTATTAACTAAATCATTTATACTTATATCATAAAAATCAGCGACGACCTCGGCTATCTTCTTGTAATTTGTTCTTTTTTGGGGATTGGAAATTATAGTTTTAAGTATTTTAACTAACTGTTTTTGATTTGGAAGAACGTTATTTAACCGGATAAAGGCCACGACCCTATTTAGCGCTCCTTCTAGTTCTCTGATATTTTTTTGAATATTAGATGCGACGTAATTAAAGATTTCATCGTTTAAATTAATGTTAAGTTCTTCAGATTTTTTCTTTAGAATTACCAATCGTGTTTCAAAATCAGGGCGACCAATATCAGCTATCATTCCTCCCTCGAATCTGGATCGCAATCTTTCCTCTAGGGTTGGAATTGCCTTAGGCGCCCTGTCGCTGCTAAGAATTATTTGTTTGTTTTTTTCATAAAGACCGTTGAAGATATGGAAAAATATTTCTTGAGTTTTTTCTTTCCCTGCCAGAAACTGGATGTCGTCGATAATTAAAACATCGAATTTTCTATACTCGTCTTTAAATTTTTCAATTACCCCATTAGATATAGAAGAAATAAGGTCGGCGCAGAACCTTTCAGATGGTACGTAAATTACATTTTTATTATTATAAGTTTTTATAACTTCATTGCCTATGGCTTGGATTAAGTGTGTTTTTCCGACGCCCACCCCACCGTAAATAAACAGCGGATTATATACTTTGCCCAAATCTTTAATGATAGATTGTGAAGCAGCATAAGCCAATTCATTAAAAGACGCAACTACAAAGGAATCGAAACCATAGCGCGGATTAAGATTTGTCTTTTCGTCTTTTCTATATTCCTGAATATCCAATTGTTCTTTTGGGGTTATTAGATTTATTTTTTCTTTTTTGAGTCTTGGTTTTTGCTTTGCCCTTTCCGGCTCATTGGCGGGGCCAGTAATATAACTAACGTTTTTTACCCTATCGATTGTATTTCTTAGAGCATTTAAAATTAATTTATTATATTTATTTTCTAACCATTCCTTAGCAAAGCCATTTGGAACATTAATAATGATCACCCCGTCTTTATTTGAGGTAATGCTTGTGTTTTTAAACCAAGTAATAAAATTGGCTTTTGAAACATTGAGCTCAATCTCTCCTAAGGCAATTTGCCAAATTTCATGGTTAGTCATATCTTAATATTTTATCATAAAGAATTTTAATAAAAAACACAGTCAATGATCAGCTTTGTTAATAATCTGTGTATCATTTGTGGAAATGTTTTTAAGCTTATTTGACCCATAATTTATTTATTGCTAATCTTTTAATATACTAATAAGATAACTCGAAATTATATGAAAATACAAGGGCTTACCTACAGACCCAAAATAAGGAAGAGAAAAAGGACTCACGGATTCCTAAAGAGAATGAGGACCAAAGACGGAAGAAGGGTTTTATCAAGAAGAAGAAATAAGAAAAGAAGAAGGTTAACCGTATAAATATGAAAAATTGCCAAAGTCGCCTAAAAAAGGCTGATTTTGATAATATTTTTAAAAACGGAAAAGGGAGGGCTGGAAATTTCATTTTTTTAAAATACAGAAAAAATAATCTTAATCTGTTTAGGGTCGGTTTTGTTGTAGGGATTAAAATATCGAGAAAAGCCAATATCAGAAACAGGATTAAAAGAAGATTAAAAGATATAGTAAGAAAAATTTTAGCCGATACAGTGCCCAAATTTGATATAATTATTGTTGCTAAGCCGAAAATTATAGATAAAAAATATAAGGAGATAAAAGACGAGTTGAAGTTTTTATTCGAAGAATCCAAAATTTTAAATGAAAAAGATATTCTTAAAGTTAATTCGGTTATATAAAAAAACAATATCCCCAATTTTTGGATTAATAAATCCGAATTCGGGGTGTCGTTTTTATCCGTCTTGCTCGCAATATATGTACCAAGCAATAGAAAAATACGGTATTTTTAAAGGTCTGTTTAGGGGTTTGAGGAGATTAATCAGATGTAACCCCCTTAATCGGGGCGGTTATGACCCATGTTAGGTAATGTTTTTAACCAAATTTTATATCTTCCGATTTTTAACGCTCTGATTTTCCTGTATAACGTTATTCCCGGGCACGATTTTGGTATAGCGATAATCTTATTGACGATCTTGGTTCGAATTATTTTGTCTCCTCTGGCTTATTATTCGATTAAATCCCGTCAGTCACTCGCCCTTATTCAGCCAAAAATAAAAGAAATACAGCAAAAATACAAATCAAAAGAAGAACAAAGTCGGGAATTGATGAAGGCTTACAAAGAACACGGCGTTAACCCTTTTTCCGGCTGCTTGCCTCTGGTAATTCAACTGCCGATTTTATGGGCGTTATACAGAGTGTTTATTAATGTTTTAAAGCCCGAGAATTTATCCGCGCTTTATGGCTTTATTAAAAACCCCGGAACAATTAATTCGTCCTTTTTGGGCATTATGGATTTGTCCGTGCCTAGTTATGTTTTAGCGATTTTGGCTGGCGTTTCGCAGTTTTTGTACTCCAAGCTTACGATGAAGTATTCTCCGCAAATGCCCCAAACGGACGCCAAGAAAGGGGTTGGTCAGGGAATTCAAAAAGTAATGAGCCAACAAATGGTTTATTTTATGCCCATTCTGACAATTATAATTGCCTTAAGACTACCGGCTGGCTTATCTTTGTATTGGTTTTTGAGCACTCTTTTGGGGTTTGTTCAGGATTATTTTCTTTTGAAAAGGAAAAACTGGTCGCAATCAGGTAAGGCATCAACGGGTTAATTTGTATAAATTTTATGGAGAAAATAAAACAAACAATCAAAGAAATTTTAGAAAAAA
>CAYGVF010000105.1:0-1725 GCA_964353285.1 uncultured Candidatus Saccharibacteria bacterium
GGCTTTGCTAAGAGACCCGAAGATTTTAATTTTGGATGAAGCAACTTCTGCTTTGGATTCGGTTTCGGAAAAACTGGTTCAGGAAGCTTTGAAGCGCTTGATTCAAGGCAGAACCACTTTTGTTATTGCTCACCGTTTGAGTACAATTTCCCACGCGGACAAGATTTTTGTGATTAAAAAAGGCGAAATCGTGGAAAGAGGCACCCACCAAAAATTGATGAAAATAAAAAACGGCATTTACCGCAATTTCTATCTCATGCAATCCGTTTTTAAAGAGGATTTAATGAATGGAAAAAAAGAATAGTATGACCCAAGTATCTTTAAGAAAACTTAGATTATCCGACAAGAAGTATTTTGCGAAATGGTGGAATGACAAAGATTTACGCGAATTTACCAGTGGAAGACCAGGATTGATTTCTGATAAAAAAATAGATAAATATTTCTCAATGATGAAAGACAAAAACGACCATCATTTTATGATAATTTTAGGTAAAAAAGTTATTGGTCACATCGCGTTAATGAAAAAGAAAAATAACTGGTATGAGACAATAATCATTATTGGTGAAAAGGAATATTGGAATAAAGGATATGGGACAAAAGCAATAAAACAATTGATTGAAAAAGCAAAATCCAAAAATATTTCCAAAATTTATTTAGAGGTAAGACCAAATAATTTAAGAGCAATTCGTGCTTACGAAAAATGCGGATTTCAGAAAGCGGGATTTAAGAAATATCCAAAGAATAAATATCTGCCGATTACTTTAAAAATGGAATTAGAATCTATGAAACTACCAAAAGTAATATTTGTGGAAATACCAATCAATTTAGAAACCAATATGATTTGGTGGTTTTTATTCAAGCATGAGTGGGGATGGGGAAGGGTAATTATTAAAAGACATCCAGCCATGAAGCCGGTATACAAACTTAGGCAAGAAAAACAAAGATACGCTTTTATTAAAAATTATATACTTGATTTTCGCAAAAAGAACAGAAAAAAGATTTTGTTTAAAATGGGTAAAATCCAAAAAACTTGGGGAAAAATTGAGAAAGAATTCTTAGTTACACTAGCAGAAGTTATCAATACTGACTGGTCAGAAAATAGAAAAGAAGTCAAGGCGATGATTTCCATAAACCCAATCGGCCCGAGATTTTTAGATGATTGGAGTTTTTCATTGTCTTTTCGTTATGATGGTAAGGACGCAATACATGTTATTATGCATGAAATTTGTCATTTTCTCTATTTTAAAAAATGGAAAGAACTTTTTCCGAATTCGAAAAGAAGGACATACGACGCTCCATATATTGAGTGGCATTTAAGCGAATTGAGTGCGCCAATAATATTAAATGATAAACGTATTCAGGTTTTATTAAAGCGAAAAGCCACATTTTATCGAGAGCATCAGAGAGTAAAAATTAAAGGCATTTCTGCACCTAAATATTTTTCCAAATTATATACGAAACACATTAAAAAGCACAAAAATTTCGATGAATTTATAAAAGAAGCTTACAGAATCATCAAAATTCACGAGAAAAAGTTTTTAAGCATTGGAAAAACAAAAGGGTTTAAATTTGGCGCAAAACCGAATAAAAAAGTTGAGGAATTAGTCGGATTATTGCCAAACACCGGGAAAGTTTTGGATTTGGGTTGCGGCAGAGGAGGAAATAGTATTTTTCTGGCTGAAAAAGGATTTGATGTGACCTGCGTAGATGCTGATAAGGAAATAA
>CAYGVF010000106.1:0-13518 GCA_964353285.1 uncultured Candidatus Saccharibacteria bacterium
AATTAGCCGACATCCTCCATTCCAGTGGCTATATAGGCAATGTTTCTAAAAAAGGAAAAGGAAAACAAAAAGAAATTGAAATTATTTTAAAATATAAAGATGGGAAAGATAAAATTCCACTTATCCAAGGTTTAAAGAGAATAAGTAAACCCAGCCAGAAGTTTTATGTCAATAAGAAAAAATTATGGCAATTTTCCAAAGAGCGAGGAGTAGTAGTGTTGTCTACTTCTCAAGGTCTCATGACCTCGAAAGAAGCAAAACAAAAAGGTATTGGCGGGGAAGTTTTATGTATTGTTTGGTAAGATGAGCAGAATAGGTAAACAATCAATTCAGATTCCGGATGGAGTTGAAATAAAAATCAACAATAATTTAATATTGGCCAAGGGTCCAAAAGGAGAACTGAGTCGAGAGCTTCATCCCGACATAAATGCGGAAATTAAAGATAAAGAAATTTTAGTTACCCTGAAGGAAGATAAAAAAGATAATAATGTTATTTGGGGCACTTATCGAGCCCTAATCTCGAATATGGTAACAGGTGTAAATAAAGGGTTTGAAAAGAGGTTATTGTTTGAGGGGATTGGCTTTAAGGCCGCGGTAAATGGCAATAAATTGGTTTTAAGTTTGGGATTTTCTCATCCTATAGAAATAGATGCCCCAAAAGATGTAACTTTTAAGGTAGAAAAAAATACCATTAATATTTCTGGGCCAAATAAAGATTTAGTCGGCCAAGTTACCGCTGATATCAGGGCCTTGAAAAAACCGGAACCTTATAAAGGCAAAGGCATCAGATATGAAAAAGAAGTAATCAAAAGAAAAGCCGGGAAGAAAGCAGCTACCGGTACTACCACAGCGTAAATCTATGGAACAAGGAAAAAGAATCAAAAGAGACAGACGTCACAAAAGGATTAGAAGCAAAATCAGAGGAACGGGGAAAATTCCCCGGATTTGTGTTTTTCGTTCCAATAAGCATATTTACGGACAGTTGATTGACGACGAAAAAAATAAAACCTTAATAGTGGCTAGCGACTTAGAAATAAAGAAAAAACCAAATAAAAAATCGGAGATCGCTGCCGAGGTTGGTAAATTAATTGCCGAAAAAGCAAAAAATCTGCCCGCTGGCAAGCAGATTGAGAAAGTGGCCTTTGATAGGGGAGGTTATAAATATCATGGTCGAGTAAAGTCTTTGGCCGAAGGAGCCAGAAAAGGGGGATTAAAATTTTAAATCTATGGCAAAAAGAGACAGAACAAGAAAAGAGCCAACAATAAAAGAAGAGCCGGAGTTTGAACAAAAACTTTTGGACGTGAGAAGAACCGCGAGAATGGTCGCTGGCGGCAGACGTTTTAGTTTCCGGGCAGTGGTGGTTATTGGTAATAAAAAAGGTAAAGTCGGAGTCGGAATTGCTAAGGGTGCCGATGTTACTATGGCTGTTGATAAAGCGGTCAGACAAGCCAAGAAAGACTTAGTTGATGTTCCTATTACAGCCGATGGTTCAATCGCTTTTAGAATTGAGGCAAAATATGGAGCAGCTAAGGTTATGCTCAAGCCGGCAATAAGGTCAAAAGGAGTGATTGCCGGCGGAACAGTAAGAACAATTTGTAATTTGGTCGGTATTACCAATATTACTACCAAAGTTATTGGTCGGACAACTAATCAATTAAACAATGCTCGGGCCACTATTCTTGCTTTAAATAAATTATTTTAATATGCAATTACATCAGATAACGCCAATTCATAAACAAAAGAATAAAAAACGCATTGGCCGAGGCGGTAAACGCGGAACTTATTCCGGTCGAGGAATAAAAGGCCAGAAAGCCAGAGCTGGCGCCAAAATCAGGCCAGAAATACGCGATTTTATTAAAAAAATTCCCAAGAAAAGAGGATATCGATTTAAGTCACTCAAATTAAAACCCGAAATTGTAAATTTAAAAGATTTGGAAAAATATTTCAACGAAGGTGATTTGGTTAGCCCTGAAACATTGTTAGAAAAAGGATTGATTGGTAGAATTAATAATAGGATGCCGGAAGTGAAGATTTTGGGAACCGGCGAGTTAAAAAAGAAATTAAAAATCGAAAAATGCAAGATGTCGGAATCTGCTAAAAAAGTTTTGAATTTTAAATCTTAAAATTGATTTATGCCCAAGTGGTTGGAAAAAATTACTCAACTTTTTAAAGTCAAAGAACTAAGGAATAAAATATTGTTTGTTTTGGCTTTATTGGTCGTTTTTAGAATCATCGCCAATATTCCGGTGCCTGGAGTTGATACCGAAAAACTCAAAGCTTTTTTTGCGGGTAATCAACTTTTCGGTTTGGTCAATATATTCACCGGTGGAGCGATGAGTCATTTCTCCGTTGCCATGCTTGGTTTGGGTCCTTATATTACCGCCACGATTATTTTGCAGCTTTTAACCATGATTTTCCCCAAATTTAAAGAAATGTATCATGAATCCGGACCGGAGGGAAGAAACAAATTTAATCAATATGGTCGGATTTTAACCGCCCCTCTGGCCGCTTTAAATGCTTACGCAATGATAACTTTATTGAGAAATCAGCAAATAATCGGCTATATGTCGCCACTCTCTTTAATCACTTCGGTTGCAGTAATCAGTGGGGGCGCCTTGTTTTTGATGTGGCTAGGCGAGCTTATTTCGGAAAAGGGCGTTGGTAACGGTGTTTCGTTATTGATTTTTGCCGGAATTATTGCCCGAATCCCAACAGACATTAGACAATTATTCGTTACCTATACTCCGAATCAGCTCCCGGCTTATATTGGCTTTGTTGTTGTGGCGGTTTTGGTTATTGTCGGAGTAGTAATAATCAACGAGGGTCAAAGAAACATTCCCATCGCTTATGCCAAAAGAGTAAGGGGTCGAAGAGTATATGGCGGATTTTCTACTCATTTGCCATTAAGAGTAAATCAAGCGGGAGTTATCCCAATCATTTTTGCCTTGTCGATTATGCTTTTTCCGGGAATGATTGCTAAGTTTCTTTCGGCTGTTCCAAACCAGTTTGTTGCCAATGCGGCTAATTCCATAGGTAGAATTTTTGAAAATCAAATTCTTTATATGGTTCTTTATTTTGTATTGGTTGTTGTTTTTACCTTTTTTTATACCGCGGTTACCTTTGACCCCAAGGCAATTGCCGAGAACATTCAGAAACAGGGTGGATTCGTTCCGGGAATCAGACCGGGTGAAAACACTGCCAGTTTTTTCCATCATATTTTAAACAGAATTACTTTGGCTGGCGCATTATTCTTGGGGGCAATTGCCGTTTTGCCAATGATTGTCACTCAGGCAACAAACAATCAGGGTTTAAGTATTGGTGGGACAGCGGTTTTAATCGTGGTTTCCGTGGTTTTGGAAACAATGAAACAAGTGGAATCACAATTAGTAATGAGGGACTATGAAGGATTCTAAAAGGAAAAAAGTTATAATTATTTTGGGACCCCCTGGTTCTGGTAAGGGAACGCAGGCCGAATTATTGGCCGAAAAATTTAGCCTTTTTCATTTTGAGACGAGTGAAATTATTGAGAAAAATTTTGAGAACATCGAAAAAACCGATTCAATAACCATAGAAGGTAAAAAATATTTTCCTTGGCAAGAGCAAAAATTAAGAAATTCAGGAAAGTGGGTAAGCCCGCCATTAATAGTTTTTTGGGTTAATAATAAAATTAAAACCCTAGCGAAAGAAAAAGAAGGAATAATACTTTCTGGTTCGCCTAAAACCCTTTATGAAGCCAAGGAAATAGCTCCTTTATTGAAAAAATTTTACGGTGTCTCGAATATAATAGTCATTTTAATCAAACAGAGCCCAGAAGTTTCAATTTTGCGTAATAGTAAAAGAAAAATCTGTCAACTAATGCGTCATCCCATTCTTCATACCAAAGAGAACGCTAAATTGAAATTCTGTCCTTTTGACGGTTCAAAATTAATGTTTCGCGAAGACAGCAATCCGAAAGTAATTAAATCCAAATTAAAAGAATATCAAGAAAGAACCTTGCCCGTAATTACTTATTTTAAAAAACAAGGATTTAAAATAAAAGAAGTCAATGGTGAAAACACGGTGGTAAAAGTTTTCAAAGATATTTTAAAAGTAATTAAATGATAAATATCTATACGCAAAAAGAGATTAAAGTAATGAGAACAGGTGGAAAGATTTTGGCGAAGATTTTAAAACAGGTTGCCAAAAAAGTTAAACCCGGCATTACTACAGAATACTTGAATAAGGTCGCTTCCGACCTTATTTTTTCTTATGGCGCAAAGTCGTCTTTTAAAGGATTTAACGATTACCCAGCCGTTCTTTGTACTTCGATTAACGAAGAAATAGTTCACGCCGTGCCTAGTAATAGAGTTTTGAAAAATGGCGATATTTTGAGCTTGGATTTAGGAATCAGATACCCCGTAAATGGGGCAAGTAAGGGATATTGCACGGATGCGGCAATTACTGTTCCGATTGGCAAAATCGATAAAAAAATAAAGAAATTAATCGCTGTGACGAAAAAAGCTTTGGAAATCGGAATTAAACAGGCAAAACCCGGAAATCATTTGGAAGATATTGGCTGGGTAATTCAGAAATATGTTGAGAAAAATGGATTTAATGTAATTCGGGATTTGGTTGGCCACGGAGTCGGAAAAAATGTCCATGAAGACCCGCAGATTTTGAATTACGGAGAAAGGGGGACTGGCCTCGAACTTGTCGAAGGAATGGTTCTAGCTCTGGAGCCGATGGTTTCAATGGGGAATTATGAAATCGAAAAATGCGAGGATAGTTTCGGTTATTGCACCAAAGACCGTAGTCTCGCTGCCCATTTCGAACATACAATCGCAATTACTCGGAAAGGACCGATAATACTGACGAAAATGTAATAAAAATCCCGCGTGGCGGGATTTTTTGTTTAATGAAATTATGATATAATTAAATCTTAGTATGGAAAATGAGATTCATTTATCTGTAGTTATTCCGGCTTATAATGAAGAAAAGCGTATTTCTGCTACGCTTTTAGATATAGATAAATACCTGTCTAAACAAGATTATACTTATGAAATTGTAGTGGTTAGCGACGGCTCCAAAGACAATACAGCCGGCGTGGTCAAGAAAATGCAGGAGTTGGTAAAAAATCTTCGTTTAATCGACAACAAAGAAAATCACGGCAAAGGATGGGTCACGAAACAAGGAATGCTGGAGGCAAAAGGAGAATACAGGATTTTTGTTGATGCGGATAATGCAATTTCCATAGACCAAATCGAGAATTTTTGGCCCGAATTGGAACATTATGACGTGGTAATCGGCTCGATTGAATCAAAAGGGGCAAAAGTCGAGGAGCACGCTGCCTGGTATCGCCGATTTCTGGGCAAGGTTTCCAAATATTTAATCCGTTTTATAGGCGGAATATGGGAAATCCACGATTCCCAGCGGGCTTTCAAAATTTTTCCGGAAAAAATTGCCCAAGACGTATTTTCCCGGCAGACAATCTATCGTTGGGGTTTTGATATCGAAATTCTGGTTCTGACGAAAAGGCTGGGTTATAAAATAAAAGAATTGCCGGTCACCTGGATAAACGCAGGAGAAAGCAAGGTTAGTCTTGGTTCGTATGTTAAAACTTTTATGGAACTGTTGAAAATCAGGTGGAACCTAATCACGGATAAGTACGGAATAAAAGGCAAAAAATAATTATGAAAATATCCGATTTCAAAAGGAAACAACTGAGAAACGGTTTTAAAAACGTCTCGGAATTGAGGCAGGATTTGGTTAGCGGCGATTGGATGATTGTGGCAACCGGCCGAGCAAAAAGACCACATTTTTTCGCCAAAAGAGGCAGACAGAAATTCGAACAGCCGATTTCCCAATGCCCATTTGAAAATCCGCAGGCCAGCGGTCACGAAGAGCCGCTTTTGATTTATTACGAAGACAATAAGAAAAAACGGGTGAAGGGAGTTAAAAAACTTATCAAGGAATGGAGTCTTCAGGTTATAAAGAATAAATTTCCTGCTTTGGGGCCCGGCGATTATTCGGAGGCTCGCAGAGAAGGACCGTATACGTTGATGGATGGAGCCGGATTCCACGAGGTTGTTATTACTCGTGACCACGACAAGCATTTGGCTTTATTGCCGTTGAAAAAAGTGGAAGAAGTTTTAAAGGCTTACCAGGAGCGCTATCTGGCTTTGATGGAGCATCAATATATCAATTATATTTTTATTTTCCATAATCACGGTTTGGAAGCAGGCGCATCGATTCCCCACCCCCATTCTCAATTGATAGCTTTACCCATACTTCCGGCTGATGTCCGACGCAGTATACACGGAGCGAAAGATTATCACGACGAGCATCGAAGATGCGTTCATTGCCTAATGTTGGAGTGGGAAAAGGAAGAAAGAAGGTCTATTTTCCAGAATGAACATTTTATTGTTTTTTCTCCTTTTGTGCCTCGAGTAAATTTTGAATTGAGAATTTATCCGAGAAAACATCAGTCTTATTTCGAAAAAATTACCGATGTTGAGCGAAAATATCTGGCTGAAGCATTGTGGCAAGCTCTGCACAGGCTTTATAAAGGATTGAGCGACCCGGCTTATAACTTTTTTATTCATACTGCTCCGTGCGATGGCAAGGATTACAATTATTATCATTGGCACATTGAAATTTTGCCCAAAACAAGCACTTGGGCAGGCATTGAATTGGGAACCGGAGTAGAAATTATAACCGTTAAACCCGAGGAAGTAGCTAAGTTTTTGAAGAAACAAAAATGATTACAGTGATTTTTTCTCAGCTTGCTGCTTTGATAATAAAAATTATTTCGGGTTCCGGTTATCTGGGGATCACTCTTTTGATGGCCTTGGAGAGTGCCTGTATTCCTATTCCTTCGGAAGTAATTATGCCGTTTGCCGGTTATTTGGCAGGCTTGGGAAGGTTTTCTTTTTTGTTGGTGATATTCTTGGGCGCATTCGGCAATCTCATTGGTTCGATAGTTGCTTACTGGGCGGGATTTTATGGCGGCCGGCCGTTTTTAGAAAGATACGGAAAATATGTTCTTTTAAGAAAAGAAGAACTGGACAAAGCGCAGAGATTTTTTGAAAAATATGGAAACACGAGTATTCTTTTCTCCAGGATTTTGCCGATAATCAGGACATTTATTTCTCTTCCCGCGGGCATTGCCAGGATGCGGTTTGGGAAATTTTGCCTCTACACATTTATCGGTTCTTTATTCTGGTCAGCTTTGCTCGCCTACGTTGGTTTGTTTTTGGGAGAAAACTGGGAAAATGTCGGAATTTATTTTAAAAAATTTGATTGGTTGATTTTAATTTTGTTGATTTTTCTTGTCGCGTATTTCGTATATAAAAAATTCAGAAGTAAAAAACATGAAACCATTAATCATAGCTAATTGGAAATGTAATCCAAAAACCTTGGAAAATGCTAAGGAGCTTTTTAATAAAATTAAAAACGGTATAAAAAATACCAAAAAAGCGGAAGTGGTTATTGCCCCACCCTTTGTTTGGCTGCCGATTCTGAAGGGAATAGTTTTAGCTGCCCAGGATTGTGTTTGGGAAGAATGTGGTCCTTATACCGGCGAAATTTCTCCGCAAATGCTCAAAAATTTTGGGATAAGATATATTATTGTTGGTCATTCAGAAAGAAGAATCCATTTCAAAGAAACCGATGAAATGATAAACAGAAAATTAGAAGCAGTTTTGAAAGCTGGTCTAAGACCGGTTTTGTGTATTGGTGAGAAAAAAGGCGAGGATGCCTATAAAATTATTGAAAAACAACTAAAACAGGATTTGAAAGGATTTTCCGGCAAAGATTTGAACAAAATCATTATTGCTTATGAGCCGGTTTGGGCAATTGGCACGGGTGATTTTTGTAAGCCGGAAAAAGCCAAAAAAGCCCTTGTGTTTATAAAGAAAAAAATAAATACCAGAATCCTGTATGGCGGCAGCGTAAACAGCAAAATCGCCAAAAGCTATATTAAAGTCGGTTTTGATGGTTTGTTAGTCGGCGGCGCAAGTTTGGATGCCGAAGAATTTATTAAAATAGCGAAAAATGCCTAAATTTAAGACCTTAAAAGATGTGGACTTGAAAAATAAACGCGCTTTAGTGCGCGTTGATTTTGATTTACCCTTGGATGAAAAAGGTAAAATTTTAGATGATTTTCGTTTAAGAGAGAGTTTGGCGACAATTAAATATTTAATCAAGCAAAAAGCAAAGATTATTCTGATTTCCCATTTGGGGAGACCAAACGGGAAAAGAGTGGAGAAATTTTCTTTAAAACCAGTAGCCGAAAGATTGGAAAAAATTCTTAAAAAGAAAATCAGGTTTTCCAAAGACATAATTGGTTGGAGCGTGAAAAAACAGATTGAAGTGATGAATTTCGGCGAGATTTTATTATTGGAAAATGTCAGATTTAAACCGGGCGAAGAGAAAAATGACACCAAATTTGCCAAAGAACTGGCTGGTTTCGGCGATATTTTTATCAATGAGGCATTCGCTGTTTCTCATCGCGAACACGCCTCGATTGTCGGGATTCCCAAATTTTTATTATCGGCAGCAGGATTTGTTTTGGAAAGAGAAATAAACGAATTGAATAAAATTTTATTCAAACCCGAAAAGCCGTTTGTGGCGATTATCGGCGGAGCAAAAATCTCCACCAAAATAAAAGTAATCAATAAATTTTTGAGAATTGCCGACAGGATTTTGATTGGCGGGGCTTTGGCAAATGCGATTTTTGCCAGCCAAGGTTTTGGAATGGGCGATTCAACGATTGAAAAAGAAGCATTTTCCGAGATTAAAAAAATCAATTTAAAGAGCAAAAAACTGTTTTTGCCAATCGATTTGGGGGTTTGGGACGGCAAGAGGTTTTTTTATAAGGAAATCAACGAGGTTCAAGACAGAGAAAAAGCTCTGGACATCGGCCCAAAAAGTATTGCTTTGTTTAGCGATTTGGCGAGAAAAGCCAGAACAATTGTCTGGAATGGGCCATTGGGCCTAACTGCCCAAAGACCATTTGATCGGGCCTCCAGGGCCATTGTAGAGGCGATTTCCAAGAGTAAAACTTATTCCATAGCCGGGGGAGGCGATACAGTGGCTTTTATCAGAGAAATCAAAAAAGAAGAGGTTTTTGACCATCTTTCCACTGGCGGCGGCGCAATGCTCGATTATCTCGCCAACGAAGCTTTACCCGGGATAGAGGCATTAGAAAAATGAACAAAATTTGGAAAATAAATAAACCGGCGCCCAAGGAGTTTTTGGAGAAGTTTCCCGAACATTCTAAATCAACTCTTCAACTGCTTTGGGACAGGGGATTAAGAACTCAAAAAACTATTGATGAGTTTTTTAGTCCTGATTATGACGAAGATTTACACGACCCGTTTTTGTTGAAAGGCATGAAAAAAACCATCGAGAGAATCCTGGAAGCAACCAAAAAACAGGAAAAAACAGCGATTTTTGCCGATTACGACGCCGACGGGATTTGCGGAGCAGTGTTATTGACCGAAATTTTGAAATCAAAAGGAATTCATCCTCAAATTTATATTCCTGACAGAAATAAGGAAGGTTATGGCCTTAATTTGAAGGCCATCGAAGAAATCGCCAAAAAGGGCGTGAGTTTGGTGATGACCATAGATTGCGGAATAACCGATTTTCAAGAAGTAAAATTGGCCAATAAATTAGGCATGGATGTGATTATTGTTGACCACCACGAAGTTCTCAAGAAAATGCCTTCGGCTCTGGCAATCATCAATCCCAAACAAAAAGGCGACAAATATCCATTTAAGGAACTGGCAGCTACCGGCGTGGCCTTCAAGTTGGTCCAGGCCTTTTTTAAAACCGAAAAAATGCCGGTCTCAAAAGAAAAGTGGCTATTGGACTTGGTTGCCATTGCCACGGTTACGGATTCGATGCTTTTATTGGGAGAAAACAGAACCTTGGTGAGATATGGCTTAATCGTTTTATCCCAAACCAGAAGAATCGGTTTAATGGAATTGATGAAGAAAGCCAGAATTAAGCCGATTTTTAACCCCCAGACATTTGACACCAATTTAAATACTTATACTTTGGGATATATTTTGGGTCCCCGACTGAATGCGGCGAGCAGAATCGATCACGGCACCGTGGCTTATCGGCTTTTGGCTGCTTCCAGCGAAGAAGAGGCCAGGGAAATTGCCCAGCAATTGGAAGAAAAAAACCAGGAACGGCAGAGAACAATGGAAAGAATATTAAAAGAGGCAAGAAACAGAGTATTGAAACGTCCCAAAAACAAAAAGATAATTTTTGAAGGAGATGAGGATTGGATAGCGGGAATAATTGGTTTGGTGGCGCAGAAATTAACCGATGAATTTTGGCGACCCTGTTTTGTTTATCAAAAAATGAAAGACCACAGCACGGGTTCGGTAAGGGGTGTTCCGGGATTCAATGTTATCGACGCACTTACCCATTGTCAAAAATTATTGATAGAATACGGCGGTCATCAAGGCGCAGCCGGGTTTAAGGTCTTGAACAAAAACCTGAAAAAACTCGAAGATTTACTGGAGAGAATAAGCAGCAAAGAATTGAAGAAAGAAGAACTTATTCCTTATTTAAATATTGATGCCGAAGTCGAGGCGGAAAATTTGGATTGGCGGACTTTTCAAGAAATCAATAATTTTGCGCCTTTTGGCGAAGGCAATCCCGCGCCCCTGTTTTTATTGAGAAGAGTAAAAGTTTCCGGGATAAAAAGCGTAGGGAGAAACAACGGGCATTTAAAATTATTATTGGAAAAAGAGCAAAAAAAGTTTCAGGCAATCGGTTTTGGTTTGGCGGATTTTTGTGATAAAATAAGAATAGGGGACGAAATTGATATTGTGCTTGAGATGATTGCCAATGAATGGAACGGAACCAAAGAGTTACAGTTAAAAATAATTGATTTGAAAAAAGTATGAAAATCGTAATTTATTGTGACGGTGGTTCGAGAGGGAATCCCGGACCAGCGGCAATCGGGATGGTTTTGACCGATGAAAAAGGCAGAGTAATCAAGGAATATGCGGAGAAAATCGGCCGCGCCACCAACAATGAAGCAGAATATGAATCAATAATTTTCGGCCTGCAAAAAGCCAAACTGCTTTTTGGCGGCAAGAAAATAAAAACCATGGCAGTGGAAGCGAGAATGGACAGTGAGTTTGTGGTTAGACAATTGAACGGCAAATACAAAATTTTAGACCGGAGAATCGAGCAATTATTCTTGAAAACCTGGAATTTGAAAGTTGATTTTGGCGAAGTAAAATTTGTTCATATTTCCCGAAACGACAACATTGAAGCCGATAGATTGGTTAATCGGGCATTGGGCTCGAAAAGAATAAGTGAGGGCCTGCCGGGAATATAAAACAGGTACAAAAAAACACCTCCGATGAATATCGGAGATGTTTTTTGTTGTCCCAGTAAGTCTATAAGCCGAATTCTGTATCTCGCCTTGTTGGCGGACGGTAATCATTTATCTAGGTCCTTAATTGCTCTTGGACTCAAGCGAACTACCTTTCACTGACAAAAAATCATAAACACTTTCTGTCAGATATTTGTTCTTGCACCCACCTAGGAATTTAGCCGTTTCACTCCTCCAATAGAGGCATCGTCACTGTTCGCATCCCTATCCTTACGGACGACGGGCGTTACCCGCTAGGCTGCTCTCCCGCAATGCGGGAGGGGTGTTCGGACTTTCCTCTCGATATTTTGACAATAAAGAGTGATTACCCGACTTACTAGGACGTAAAGAAGTGTATCATGGTAAATTTACAAAGTCAAGCTTTTGAGCTACAATAAAAGCAAATGAAGAAATCCGAACTAATCTTCAGCGCATTGTTGGTGCCGGTTGATTTTTTGATGTTTTTGACCGCGGGAATTGCGGCTTATTTTTTGCGGGTCAGCCCCTTATTGGTCAAATGGCGGCCGGTACTGTTTGCTTTAAATCTTCCCTTCGAGAGATATTTTATTTTACTCATCGGAGTCTCGATTTTTGGAATTCTGATTTTCGCTGTTTCCGGTCTTTACAACATTACTGCTTCCAAGCATTTATTTAAGGAATTTTTTCAGATTATCGTGGGCGTATCGGCCACTCTTTTGGCAATTATTATTTATATCTTTTTTAGTCGGGAACTTTTTGAGTCACGTTTTATTGTTGTTGCGGCATGGATTTTTGCGATAATCTTTATCAGTCTGGGTCGTTTTTTCGTGAAAAAACTCCAACGTTATCTGGTGGGAAGATATGACGTGGGCATTCATAATGTGATTATAATCGGTGAAGACAAGATGAGCAGAAAAATAATGAGAGAAATCAAAAAAAACCCCGACTTGGGTTATCGGATAGTCAAACAATTTTACGACTTGAATAGCGAAAAAATAAAAAAATTCATTTTCAAAAGCAAGTCATTTATCGACGAAATTATATTGGCCAGTCCGCGTTACGAGAGAAGAGAGGTTTTGGAGCTTCTGGAATTCTGCGATGAACAAAGAATCGGCTTTAAGTTTGTCCCAAATCTTTTTCAGACCCACACTACCAACGTGGAATTGAATACTTTTGACGGAGTTCCCTTGATAGAAATCAAAAAAACCCCTTTGGACGGCTGGGGAAAAATAATCAAAAGATGGGTGGATATTTTCGGTTCGGCATTCGGTTTGATTGTACTTTCGCCGATATTTTTGATTATCGCTATAATCATTAAATTGGATTCCGAGGGGCCGGTCTTTGTAAGATTAAGAAGAATCAGTCAGCGTAAAGAATTTTATCTTTACAAATTTCGTTCAATGATAAAAAATGCTGAAGAAACGAAAAGAGATTTATTGAAAGAAAACGAAAGGAAAGACGGCCCTTTATTCAAAATAAAGAACGATCCGAGGATAACCAAGACGGGAAGGTTTTTAAGAAAATACAGAATTGACGAATTCCCCCAACTATTTAACGTTTTGAAGGGAGAAATGAGTCTGGTGGGGCCGAGACCGCACCAACCGGATGAAATCGAGAGATACGAGAAGCATCACAAACGGGTTTTATTGATTAAGCCGGGAATGACCGGAATGGCTCAGATTAGCGGCAGTTCCGATTTGCCGTTCGAAGAAGAAGTGAAATTGGACACTTATTATATCGAGAATTGGACTCCGAAAAAGGATATTTATATTTTAGTTAAAACATTTATAGTTTTATTCAAGGATAAAACTGCTTGTTGATTATGCGTATCGCTCTTGTTCACGATTATCTAAATCAATACGGAGGGGCGGAACGGGTTTTGGAAGCCTTAGCCGAATTATTTCCCAATGCGCCGATTTATACTTTAATCTATGACCGGAAAATAACCGACAGAATTCTTCCCGGAAGAAAAATCCGGGCTTCTTTTTTACAAAAATTTCCTTTTGTCAAGTCTCATCACCGCTTTTTTCCGCCATTGATGCCTTTAGCCGTGGAAAGATTTGATTTGTCCGAATACGATTTGGTTATTTCCGATTCCGCGGCATTTTCCAAGGGAGTAATCACCAAGTCAGATGCTTTGCACATTTGTTATTGTCAT
>CAYGVF010000107.1:0-6861 GCA_964353285.1 uncultured Candidatus Saccharibacteria bacterium
TATAGGATTTAACAGTGAAAAAGTTGGCGAACTGACTATCGAAGAGAATGCGGAGCAAAAAGAAATTATTGTCACTTTTCGGTCCGGACTTAATCCGGATACAAAACTCGAACCCAGAAGCAACAGTTTTAGCAACAACGAAGCCCAGTTCGTTTACAGGTTCAAAAAAGAACAAGCTCCGCAAACGGAGCAAGCAAAAACATAGGGGAAGTTCCGAATGGTTCTTCCTCTTTTTTTATTTACGATTATCATTTATGATTAAGGCATGGCTGAAATCATCAAAACATCCTACTCTGCGTTGGATACTTTCAGGCAGTGTCCGCTGAAGTATAAGTTTCAGGTTAAGGAAAAAATAAAAGCTCCGAAAAACAAAGAGGCGGTTTTTGGCGATAAACTGCATAAATCCCTGCAATTTTTCCATTCAAAACAGCCAATCTCCCCTACTCTGGACGAATTGCTGAATTATTTGAAAGATATTTGGCAGTCAGATGTGTTCGGCGACGAGCAGACCGATATGATTTATTTTTCCGAAGCAATCAAGATTTTGAAAAATTATTACGAAAATTATTTGAAAATCAAAGAAAAATTGGTTGTTTTAGATACCGAAACCCGCTTCGAGGTCTTATTGGAAAACCCTATTAATAAAGACCAAAAATGCCTTTTGACCGGTATTGTCGACAGAGTGGACAAGACCAAAGACGGCATCGAGGTTATTGATTACAAAACAGCGAAAAGATTTCCCCCGCAAACCGACGTGGACAACAGTTTGCAGCTTTCTTTGTATTGTATCGGGGTTTTGAAACGCTGGCCGGAATTCACCAAATACGGGCCGGAAAACATCAAATTAACCCTTTATTTTCTCAAACACCAGGAAACCATTTCCACAAAAAGAACCAAAGAACAATTGGACAATGTGCAGAAACAAACCTGGGGAATGCTGAAAGAAATCGGAAAAAGCGAATTCCAGCCAATTCCTTCGGCTTTATGCGATTGGTGCGGTTATCGCAGAATGTGCCCGATGTGGAAACATTTGTACAAAGAACAATTCAGTTTGGATGACCAGCAGGTTAAAAAAGTAATCGATGAATTTTTCGAGTTGAAACAAACCAATTCCAAAAACAGCAAAAGAATCAATGAGTTGAAAGAAATCATCGAAGGATATTTGGACAAGGAAAAAATAGAAAGAGTTTTCGGGGAAATCGGATACATTACCCGCTTGATTCAGATGAAAACCGGGGGGTATGACATCAAAAAATTGGAACAAATCATCAAAACACTCCCCTCGCCTATCCAGGAACAATTACACCAGGCGAAAAAAGCGGATAAAGAATACAAGATAATCAAAGTTAGCGTAAAAAAGAAAAAAGGAGAACCCTAAGGATCTCCTTTTTCGTTTCTGTTTTTGTCTACGTAATGTACTTTTCCCCCGTAATAGTCAGAAAAAAACTTGGCAATCCGTCTGAAAGGCCAGAGAATTAAAAATATAATTTTCATTTTCCCTCCTTGCCCGCCTTTGGCGGGCTTGTTTTTAAAATAGCAAAATCTTGTTTATTTGGCAACCCCCGTAGTGAATTTTGCACTAATTTTATTAGATCGATGCTTCGCATCAGTGCAAAATCTACTACGGGGCAAGTCCCGGACAATTTCCAGCTGGCTTATAGCCAGCTTTTTCTGCGGCTTCGATCGAATCGAACCAAATCTTATTCTGTTCACTAATTTGTTTCGCGCCCGGACAATCCGGAAGATGGTATTTGTCTGAATTTTTTGAACCGACCACCCGCCCGACATCGCTTTGCTCAGTCGCTGGCGGGTAAACTTTGCCTTGATTTTCAATATCTAAATCTTCTATGGAGGCTTTTTCTAAATTCTTTATCTGAATTGGTTCAGCTTTTGGGGCAGTTAAACGGCCGATACCAAATGAAATCAGGGCGACCAGAATAATCACCAAAATCACAAATATATCCGAACCATTATCTTTGACAAAGTTTTTTAATTTTGTTAGCATAGAATTCTATGGCGAAAACTAAATCAGCGGGTTCAACAAGATTGGGACGAGATTCCCAAGCTCAATATTTGGGAGTTAAATTATTCGACGGGCAAATTGCCAAGCCCGGAAGTATTATTATTCGCCAGCGCGGGACAAAATTTATCCCCGGCAAAAACGTTCGCCGAGGAAAAGATGATACATTATATGCGGTTAAACCCGGACAAGTAAAATTCAGAACCGTAAAAAAGGTTAAATTCGACGGAAGCAAACGAACAGCTAGAGTTGTAGAGGTTTCCCCTTAGGGTTCTGCGCCCTCCGTAGCTTTAGCGGAGGAGGGTTCTTCCATTACAATCAACTTCACCTCGGCTTCCAAGCCGTGGTCGAACAATATGGTTACGGGAAATTCCCCTGTTTCTTTAATGGGCTGGGGAATTTTTATTTGTTTCTTTTTAATCTCAAATCCTTTATCTTTTAAGATTTTGGCGATTCTAACTTCGTTAATCGAACCATAAAGCTTTCCGCTCTCGTCTATTTTTTCTATAATCTCGAATTCCAAACCGTCAATTTGGGCAACTGTTTCTTCAATTTTCTTCAATTCTTCCTCGGCTTTTTGGGCTTCTAATTCTTTCTGTTTTTCCAGGTCTTCAATCGCCTTTTTAGTGGCAAGTATAGCCAGTTTCTTGGGAAATAAAAAATTTCTCGCATGGCCGTCAGCCACGTTTTTCAGATCATTTTTCTTTCCTAAATTTTCCACATCTTGTAATAAAATTACTTTCATGTTTATTTGCTCAAAATTTCTATTGCTTTTTCCAATTGCGGATCTCTGTCATTGTCAATATCCTCTTGACTTATTTCCAGTTCGACATCAGGCTTTAATCCCTCGTCAGCTATGGAAGTGCCGTTGGGCGTAAACCATTTGGCCACGGTTATTTTCAAAGAGGAATCATCGTTAAAAGTTTCCAGCGTCTGAACCGAGCCCTTGCCAAAGGTTTTCTCACCAATTAATTTTATTCCTTTTTGGTCGCGTAATGCTCCGGCTAAAATCTCCGATGCCGATGCCGAGCCGCCGTTCACTATTACCGCTATCGGAAAATCTTGAAGCGATCTGTAACCTCGACTTTTATATTCATTTGATTCTCCTTCTCTGAATTCTTCCCTGACCACGACCTTACCTCCGGGAATAAACCAACTGGCGATTTCGTTGGAAACCTCCAAATAACCGCCTGGATTATTCCGTAAGTCTATAATAATTTTTTTAGCATTATTTTTCAATACCTCGGAAACAACATCTTCAAACTTAGAAGGTAAATTACTGGTAAATTGATATATTTTGATATAAGCAATTTGATTATCAATCATCTCCCATCTCATAACCGGCACAACAATCGTATCCCGCTTCAATATAAATTCTTTTGGTTGATCAAGGTTTTTTCTTACAATTGTCAAAGTCACGGTTGTTCCTTTTTCCCCTCTGATTAAACTCACTGCTTCTTCGACTTGCATACCCTCGGTCGTCTTATCGTCAATCTTGAGAATTTTGTCCCCGGCCTTTATTCCCGCCTGATAGGCCGGTGTTCCTTCGATTGGCGTAACAACGGTTAGAACCTTTCCCTTTATTCCCAGCTCCATTCCCACCCCCTCGAAGCTGTCGTCTCCGGAAACACTTTTCATAAATGATTCGGTTTTTTCCGGCTTCATAAAAACGGTATAATCGTCACCCAAAGACTCGGTCATTCCGGATATCGCGCCATATAAAATATCCCGATAGTTTATCTTGTTGCTGTCCACGTAAAGTTCTTCCAGTTTCTCCAGTGCTTTCCAGAAAAGACTGAAATCAATAACTTCCGGCTTGCCTAATTCTTTGTTGAAAAATATTCTGTCATGGACCGCTGATTGAGAAACGGACTTTTTACCAAGCATAAAGCCGCCGGCGAAAACCAGGGCGATAACCAAAACACCAATAGGTATAAGAATATACTTTTTATTTATTTTTTTCATTATACTTTTTAAAATATTTTAATGCACTTATAACGTGGGTCCGCGTATATTTATTTAAGAATATGTCCAACAGACCGCCCCATTTTTTACTGCTTCGATGATAATAATGAACCATTTTGGCATTCGGATAGTATATCACCTTATAATTATTTTCCCAAAACCTTCGGCACCAGTCAGCGTCCTCAAAATACATAAAAAATTTTTCATCGAACAAACCGACTTTTTTAACCGCTTCCATTCTTGCTAGAATTGCCGAACCCTGAACCCAACTAACCTCTCTTGTCGTTTTTCTGTCCCAATCGCCGAGCAGGAAATTTTCGAGCGCCTTTTTGCCTTTATTGAATTTACCGAAGAATGTACGGCGAGCCAAAACAGCCTTAATCGTTGGTTGATTAAAAGAAGAAATCTGGATATTGCCGGTAAAATCCAGAAGTTGCGGGGCCAAAATTCCAATTTCCGGATTGCCTTCAATAAACTTTATCATCTCTAAAATTGTGTTCGGAAGAACTATTATATCAGCATTTAAAATTAAAACAAAATCTCCCTTAACTTCTCTGATGCCGGCATTTACTATCTTGGAATAACCTAAGTTTTTTTCAAAAGGAATAAATTTAATTTCGGGATATTTTTCTTCTATAAGTTCTTTCGTCTTCTCTTTAAATTCGCTGTCAACTACAATCATTTCATAATTTATATTATCAACCGTTTCTTTGATGGATTTCAAGCAAAGATCCAAAAGTTCCGGAGTTTTGTGATGGGTAATAATTATTGAAAGCTTCATATGCCAAAGATGGTTTTACAGGCCTCCCTAACTTTACTAAAATTACCCTCGGTCGGTAAAAGAACATAAATGCCATTTATTTGAGATTGATAAAGCAATCCTTCCGGTGAATTTTCGAAAACTTTCGTAATAATTTTATCGGTCTTGGCCGATTTGGCAAGTTCGATTAACTCGGGAATTTCCCAGGGGGTAACGTCTGTCTTTATGTTTTCGGAAACAACATCCAAAATTCCGCTTATTTTCAAAGGATCAACCAAAACACCCAATGAAAGAAGTTTTTCCTTTAAAGATAAAAGAACTTGCTGCTGTCTTTTGGCCCTGTCGAAATCATCGGTTGAAAATCTGGAACGAACATAATATAATGCCGTTTCGCCATTAAGCGTCTGGTCGCCCGCTTCCACGATAAATGGCCGGCAATTTTCTCCGCGTTTATCGCACCACCATTGTTTGTCTTCCACAAAACGATTATCCAAATGAATAGTCACTCCGCCAACCAAATCAACAAGGTCTTTAAAGGCATTAAAATTAACCACCAACACATACTCAACATATTGTCCGGTAATATACGATAATGTTTTTTTGGCATAATCTAAACCGTTATTGTATTTTTCCAAACCAAGAACATAAGCAGCATTAACCTTCTCGTATTTGGCTTCACCGGGCATTTGGAGATAGAGATCTCGAGGCACGGAAATCAAAGCAACCTGGCCCGTGCTTTTTTTCAGGCTCACCATCATTATACTATCGGTCAATAAACCGCCATTCGGATCATCTTCTCCTCTGATTCCCAAAACTAAAGCATTAATTCTATCCGGATCCTTTTCCGGAACATACTCCGAGGAAGGAAATTTTCCGCCAAATATTTTCTCCCAAGCAATATTTTTAATAGTAATGATCTTACTGAAAGCTATCCCCGTTTTAAGGGCATAAAAACCGGGAATAGCCAAGATAATTAAAATCACAATCAAAATAATCCACTTTCTCTTTCCCTTGGATCGTTCTGATTTCGGTATATATTTTAATGGTGGTTTAATTGAATCCAACATAAATTTCGGATTTTTTCTTACTCATTATAATTTTTCTTTTTTTCCACGCGTTTGGTATTTGTTTAAATAATTCTCTAATCGCTTTCCACGTATAATGCTCAAAAAACAGCACATAAAACCATGCACCGAGCTCTTTTATAAGAATACTAAAAAAATCGCGAAAAAACAAGCTTGGAACTTCATTTTTAATCTGCATCAGGCGCTGATTTTTAAAGGAATAGAATTTTGCCAATTGGGAAATTTTCTTTCTTTCTCTGATGATTGCCATTGGCTTTCTTACCGCGCTATCCCCTGCTCCGCGCAAATGATAGGCAAATGCCCTTGGTTCGTAAACAGCTTTCCAACCGTATAAACGCATTCGCCAAGCCAAATCAACATCTTCCTTATAACAGAAAAAGTCTTCGTCAAAATATTCATTAATGATTTTCGTATCTTCCAAAGTATCTCTTTTGTATACTGGTGCTGCGCCGTCGACTCCGAATATTTCGCCTGCGTGGTACTGATTCTTGTCTTCTTCTCCCTGCCCGCGATTGACAAATCGTCTATTTTTCAAAGCCGTTAATCCAGTAGTGTCTAAAATTTTATCGTGTTTGTATAATTTTCCCTGAACTGAACCGATTTTGTTCCCGCCCATTGCCTCGACCGCATATTTCACGAAATCCTTATCCAAAACCACATCTTGATTCAAACAAAGCACATAATCTCCCTTGCTTTCTCTGATTCCCAGATTATGTCCAGCCGTAAATCCGAGGTTTTCTTTATTTTCAATAATTTTGATTTTTTCCGCCCGAGGCGGACCAGCCTTGGGCTGGGAATTTCGAATTTTCTCCACTGTTTTATCGGTAGAGGCATTATCAATCACTAAAATTTCCAGATTTTCGTATGTCTGTTCTAAAACGGATTTTAAACATTGCTCAATCAAATTCTCACCATTATAAGTAAGAATATTAATCGTTACCAGTGGATTTTTCATAATTTTCAATTGGATAGACCAGAGCCAAAACCACCATAAATAATAATAAAACTTTGTCGTTCAACAAAACCACATC